>JAGVFL010000177.1 GCA_020057645.1 Candidatus Omnitrophota bacterium | reverse complement strand
GTATAAAAAACCTCTGAAAAATATTTCTTCTATTATAGGCCCCAGGATAGAAACGAATATTGTCAAAAACAAAATCACGCTGCTTCTTTTTTCTTCAAAAAACATATCAAATACAGGCTGCGGGGGCGCTTTATATCCTACCCTCTCCAGGAACAGCATGGATAGGATAAGAGCGCTGATTAAAATAGGCAATATGAATACATACGCGGTAATGCCGGATAAAATATTTTTATAAAAATCCGCAAACGTAATCCCGAGACTGGATATTTTTTCTTTGTATTTTACCAGGATAAAATACAATATTACAGCCCCGGCGGTCATATCTATAAAAAACGTGCCGAGCATCATGCGCAAATTAACATCCATGTTAAAATGGGGCAATTTAAAAACAACGGCGCCTGAGGCAGCCAGCGCATAACCTGAGAATATCACTATGATGCTGACCCTTAGCACATCCGCGATACCCCACGATGCGGGGTTTTTTTCTTGAATTTTGTCCGGGATCATTTTTTTTCTGCCGAAAAGGAAAATGAGGTTCATAACCATGCCTGAGATGAGCGCAAAAAATCCAGCGAAAAGGCTGTATTTGAAAAATGCCGCGCTTGGTTTCTCGGATTCAAAAAACAACTTCACCTTTTGTTCCGTAATTCCCATATCTTTAAATGTCTGGCCTGAAAGACTCTTTCTATCAACGTTATCCTGATCTTTTTTGTGCGCATAGCCCAGGCTAAGCAAATTCACCATTACTATAAAGAAAGCCATCCAGATATATATGCGTTCGCGTTTAATAAACTCTAACATTTTTGTAGCCTGAAAAGTTTGGTTGCGTTGTCTGTAGTCATCTCTGCCACCTTATTAAAATCTAAGCCCTTT
Organism: Candidatus Omnitrophota bacterium; assembly: GCA_020057645.1. Classification (GTDB taxonomy): domain Bacteria; phylum Omnitrophota; class Gorgyraeia; order Gorgyraeales; family Gorgyraeaceae; genus UBA10183. The sequence continues at coordinate 3,186 of JAGVFL010000177.1, read as the reverse complement.
ATCCTTGCCACCTCTTCTGCCGCGCACCTGACATGCATAGGCTCATTGCGTTTTCCCCTGAAATCCTGAGGCGCCAAAAACGGCGCGTCTGTCTCAAGAAGAAGCCTATCCATGGGAACCAACTTCACAATTTCCCTGAGCTTGCCGGCATTTTTATAGGTAATATTGCAGGTAAAAGATATGAAAAACCCCATGTCCAGGCATTTTTTAAGAAACATCTTGTCTCCTGAAAAACAATGCATTACCCCTTTGACTGAATCGCCCGCGATATTTTTTAAAATGTCTATCATGTCTGCATGGGCCTCGCGATTATGTATTATTAAAGGCAGGTCCGCGTCTTTTGCGGTTTCAAGAAGACTGATAAATAATTTCTTCTGATTTTCCCTGGACGAAATATTTTTATAATAGTCAAGCCCGATTTCGCCTATCGCCACGACCTTTGGCTTATCAAGAAACCCTGCGAAAAGCCTGATATCATTTTCGCTTACGCTGTCCGCTTCATGAGGGTGAATGCCTATAGCAGCGTAAATAAAATCATTATCTCCCGCTATCTGTATAGACCGGGCCGTCCCTTCCATGCTGGATCCGACATTTATAATAGACATTACGCCGGCATCCCCGGCGCGTTTTAAAACATCGCTCCTATCATCATTGAAATCCTTAAAGTCAAGATGGCAATGCGTATCTATCAGCATAGAGGAGACATTTTCCTGAGTTTTTCTACTATAGGCGGGATTTCAGCCAGGCAATAATCTACATCCTCTTCTGTGTTCTCGTAACCAAAAGAAAATCTCACAGACCCTTGCGCCATATCAGGAGGAACGCCCATTGCTGTCAATACATGAGACGGTTCGAGAGATCCCGAAGTGCAGGCAGAACCGGTTGAGGCGTAAATTCCTTTCATATCAAAATTCAATACCATTGATTCGCCTTCTATATATCTGAAACTGATGTTAAGCGTGCTTGAAAGCCGGTTCTCAGGATGGCCGTTAAGATATATCTCCTTCAGTTCTTTGCTGAGCTCTTCCCACATCTTTTTTGTAAGCTTCTTTAAATGGGCGTCATTCTTTTTCATGTCCCTATCAGCTATCTCAACTGCCTTTCCGAAACCAACAATGCCGGGTACGTTTTCCGTGCCTGCCCTTTTGTTTCTCTCGTGGTGCCCGCCGTGCTGAAAAGGAATTATCTTCACTCCTTTTCTAAGATACAGGGCGCCTATGCCTTTGGGGCCGTAAACCTTATGGCCGGAGAAAGAACAGAGGTCAACGCCCAGCTCTTCCACGTCTATCGGCAATTTCCCAAGAACCTGCGCGGCGTCCGTATGAAAATATATTTTATTCCCACGCGCTATTTTAGCGATTTCCTTTATGGGTTGTATCGTGCCGGTCTCATTGTTGGCAAACATGATGGATATCAGGATCGTATCTTTTCTGATAGAATCTTTTAATTCGTCAAGGTCAACTACTCCATATTTATCCACTGGAAGATACGTGACATCGAAACCCAGCTCTTTTTCTATAAACCTGCAGGGTTCCAAGACTGCCGGATGTTCTATGTTTGATGTTATCACGTGCCGTCCTTTATTCAGGTTCGCCATTGCGACGCCCTTGATCGCAAAATTATTTGACTCTGTGCCCCCTGAAGTAAATATGATATCTGCAGCCTCTGTGCCCAGCGCGCTTCCTATTAATTCTCTTGATTCATCTATTTTCTGCCTCGCTTTCTGGCCCATTGAATATACGCTCGAGGCATTGCCGTATTCTTCGGAAAAATAAGGCATCATGGCGTCCAGTACTTCTTTACGGACAGGCGTCGTAGCGTTGTGATCCAGGTATATCTGTCTCATGTCCTGACTCCTCATATCTAAGTTGACAAACTGACATTGTCACTTTGTCAACTTGTTTCTATTCTTGGGAACAAAGGCGCTCCCTTATTGATCTTTGTGCCCGGTTTCAATAAACCCCATTTTAAATCGTTGAAACTTCTTTTTTCTGTATTTTCAAGCCCAAGCTGCCCGGCTATCTTGACTGACGTATCAGGCATGAACGGCATCAACGCCAGCGACACCATCCTCAGCACCTCGCAGAGGTCATACATCATATCCTTTAATTCATCCTGTTTGTTTTCCTTTGATAGTTTCCACGGCGCTTTCTGCTCTATAAATTTATTGGCAATATTTATCACGCCCCATACGCTGCCGAGAGAGTAGCTGAAATCTACATTATCCATACCTTTCTTGATTTCGGAATCCAGCAGGCAGGCATTATCAATAAGCGCCATGGTAATATCGTCTGAATGCCTCTCGTCCCTTCTTTCAGGCACAATGCCCGCAAAATATTTTTCTACCATTGACAAGGTCCTGTGCAAGAGGTTTCCCATGTCATTTGCGAGGTCACTGTTTATCTTGGCGATAAGCGCGTCTTCCGAAAAAGAACCATCCATTCCAAAAGACACTTCCTTTAAAAGAAAATACCTGTACGCGTCCACTCCGAACTTATCAACCATTTCAATGGGATTCACAACGTTGCCCCTTGATTTTGACATCTTATCTCCGCCCATCTTCCACCAGCCATGCGCGAAGATTGTCTTTGGTAAATCCAACCCTGCGGCGTGAAGCATGATAGGCCAATTAACCGCGTGCATCCTCAAGATATCTTTGCCGATTACCTGCATGTCAGCCGGCCAATATTTATTGAACTTTGCAGCGTCGCTGCCGTATCCGCATACGCTTATATAATTTAAAAGGGCGTCGAACCAGACATACGTAACATGATCTTTACTGAAAGGTATTTCTATGCCCCACGCAAGCCTTGATTTCGGCCTGGATACGCATAAATCATTCAAAGGATTTCTTAAAAAACCCAGCATTTCATTGCGCCGCGTAACAGGCAATATAAAATCATCGTGCGATTCTATGTAATTTATGAGCCATGTTTGATATTTTGAAAGCTTAAAGAAAAAATTTTTTTCTTTTATATGTTCGGCCTTTCTCTGGCAGTCCGGGCAATTTCCGTCTACCAGCTGTGTCTCTATCCAAAAACTCTCGCAGGGCGTGCAATACCAACCGCTATACTCGCCCTCATAAAGGTCTTCATTTTTATAAAACATTTCCAGTATTTCTTTTACTACCCTTTCATGCCGCGGCTCAGTCGTGCGGATAAAATCGGTATAATCTATCCCTAGTTT
>JAGVFL010000109.1 GCA_020057645.1 Candidatus Omnitrophota bacterium | reverse complement strand
TTCATTGTAGAAATAAGCAGGTCTATAGACACATCAGCCATAAATTCACCCGTCTTTCTTAACAATTATTTCCCAGTCTGTCTCGTTAACCTGCTTGCAACTTAATATAGTATGGCCGTCCTCGGCAAGGCTTTTGGGAAGATTGATATGAGGACCTTGTTGATCAACAATTATCTTTAATATTTCTCCTATGCGCAGTTTAGACAGTATCCTTTTTGATTTAATGTATGGTGTAGGGCAACATTCCCCTTTGCAGTCGAGTGTTTTTACAACCTTTATTTCTTCTGTCATCTTCTGCCTCCTTTGCTCATTCTCTATTTTGCCTCAACTCATTGTAAAATATAAGCATTTTCTTAATAACAAATGATACAACACGCGATGCTGCTTCGGCATCGCTGGATGCCAGCTTTATGTCTTTGCCAAGTTCGAAACTATCGTCTTTGGTCTTGTTTTTAAATTGGCTTAAAAACTCTGATGACTGAAGTTCTTTTGTAACCCGTTCCCGCGACCGCTGAATATACGCTCCCACAATCTTATTTTTATTATCAATACCAATAACTACTTCAATGACGCCATATTCACCCTTACCGGCCAGCGCAATGATTGTTCCGATTTTCTCTGTCTTGTCGTTAACGATTCCCATGATATCGTAAAAATTAAACTCGCCTTTTTCTGACTCACCAAGGTTTGTGTCAATAGCTTTCTCTATAAGTTTTATATGTTCGGGCGTTATTTTTACTGTTATCGTTTTGTAATCGCTTGCTTGCGGGAAAATCTTCTGCATTGTGCGCTCAGGGTCACGCCACACACAGACATCAGCGTAGGCAATCGCTGAAACAAGCAGTAAAGATATCAATATCTCAAGTATCTTAAAACTGCTTGGCAAATTCAAAATAAGTCTGAAATGTCGCAGCATTTTCATTCTCCTTGCCGAATTGGTATTCATCCGCAATTCTTAAAAATAGCCCTTTTAATAGTTCATAAGAAAATCCTGCTCCAATAAAATTCCTACCACCGCTTCTTTGCCAATGCGCATATTTGAGATTAAGTTCAAGCTTAGGAGTTAGGGCATAATCGGTTTTGAGCAATCCGCCGCCCACGGTTTCTTTGCCATCCTCTCCTACGAGAAACTCTCCCATTAAAATAAGAGGCCCTGCGAATTTTGTAATATCCAGTCCGATCCGTTTTTCATAAACACTTTTTTGGCTTAAATCCTGCCGCATTAAAGAATATTTATCGGTTAAAACCTCTCCGATAAGGCCTGATATTCCTATATTTATATCTTCGCCCTGCCAGCCTAATCTTGCGGTCAGAAGTTTGTCGTTATCTACATCGGTTAACCTATTTCTTCCCGCGCCTTGGCTAAGAGAAACCGCGTAGTCAAAATCCTTAAAAAAACCTAATAGTTCTACTCCCGTGTCTAACTTTATTCCCATGTTCACATCTTCTATTGTCTTTAAAATCAGCCGTTCGGTATCGTAATTAGAGAGCAACCCAAACGGTAAAATATAGTGGCCTGCCTTGATATTCCATTTGCCTAAGGGGCCTTTGTATTGAAGATACGTCTGGTATGGCCTTATATCCTTGAAATTATTGTCCATATCTAACTGGCCTACTGCAATGAGACGATCTCCTTTTTCGTCGCTAAAAACCTTTCTAATATTCAAGAACAAGCCCTCCACAACAACATCATTTTCGTTGCCATCAGTATTCACATAACGACCGTCGACACCTCCAGAGATTTGCAGACTTCCCGCATTAGCAAAACTGGGCAGCAGAGTCAAATATAGAATAATTCCAATAAAAATTTTAGATATCACAATGACTAACCTTTAAAAAACAAACTAAACAAAAGCCCTGAGCTTAAAGTAAAAATTATCCAGAAGACGATGTAAAAAAGAGTTGGTCTTTTACCGATAATTTTCTGCGCCATAATCATAGTCGGGATACACGTTCCTACTGAACCCAAAAGAAAGGCAAACGAAGGCCCTGCGCCGAGGCCAAGTTTGAGGAGGGCCAAGGTGATAGGGATTTCTTCGCCTTCACATACATATAAAGGTATGCCTACTAAAATGGCTACAAGATATGTAAATGCCCCGGATGAACCGATATGTTTTGGTATTGCGTCTTCCGGAACAAGAACCGTAAGCAGGCTCGCAATAAACATGCCTAACAGAAAATATTTACCAAGGCTTTTTAGAATAGTAAAAAAACTTTTGAAGAAATTTTTCTTCTCTTCTATTTCGCAAGCATTAGGACATAGGGCGCAGGCATCTTTTGGTGACGTATTTTGATTAACAAAACCTTTCGCTTTTCTCTTTTCAAGATGGTTGAAAATGATTCCTAAAAGGATTGCCCCTGTTAAAGAAAATATCACCCGGGCAAGAGTGAATTTCCACCCTAACATTGCAAAGGTCAATACCACCGTATGCGGACTAAGAAGAGGCGAGACCATAATAAAGCTGGCCACAGCGCCAAGTCTTGTCCCCTTTTCTTTTAAACCCTGAGCCATGGGGATGGTAGCGCAAGAGCAACCTGGAAGGACTGCTCCTAAAATACTTGCATTTATTACAGACGAGGTGCCGCGTTTGAAAAACTTAAAGGCAAAATCGGGTTTTAAATATACATCCAGAAGCGCGCCAAAAGCAGTTCCAAATACAAAATACGGGAAAACCAGAGCAGTTAATGAAATAAACTCTTTTGTTATCCGATATCCGATTTCGACCAAAAACATATCTTTAGCTCCTCAATAAAATATTTGTGGACAAAGAATTATTTGCTTATATGCCTTATCCCTGCGTTGACCAATTTCATAATATGCTCATTGTCAAGGGTATAAAAAGCCATCCGGCCTTCGTTACGGTATTTTACCAGCTTTAAATTACGCAACATCCTGAGCTGATGAGAAACCGCAGAAAGGCTTAAACCTAGTACATGGGATATGTCGCATACGCAAAGTTCGCCCTTAGAAAGGGCAAGCAATATTTTAGTGCGAGTGCTATCACCTAATACTTTGAATATATCTGTAAGCCTGGTAAGTCTATCAGGGGAGGGTAAGGATTTTTTCAACGAATTTACCTTCGCTTTGTTGTAACAAAATAACTCACATACATCAGATTGCTTCTTGACCATGTTTAAACTCCTTTTAATAACTTGCTCAATTGTTCAATTATAAACATATCATATAGACTTCTGCATGTCAATATATTTCTTTGTCAACTTTATGGGGAAGCAGGCACACAAAGGGCGATGCGGAAGCCCGAAGGGCTGAAGCCGACCGACTGTGACTGCTGGGTGGGGTGAATATTCATCAAGCAACACGAACCCGAAGGGCAAAAGTCTTTTCGCCGAAAGCGAAATGTCTTTTGGTATTGCGAACTGTTCTGACCTTTTGCAAAAATGGCAGAAGAGTGATGAATATGAGGTATTTTGTTTTGCGGCACAAAGCGGGTTCGGAGCGCAGGCAACGGAAGACCCCGCCAAAGGCGGAGGCTGACGTCCGAGCACCGAAACCGCTGGGTAGATGGAGAAGGTTCGGCTTCCCCGCCGATGGAATTTTTTCTATGAGTTTGCTACAGGCGGGGGCGGACTCAACCGAGTAAAAAAACACCTTAAAAAATTTTCCGCCACCGACATTAAAAAATAATTCTTTATTTATAAAAAGATTTTTGCGAGGTTGAGGACGCAAGAGTATTTGGCGCATTTTGCCGCCGCCCAAAATGCGCCAAATACGAAGAAGCCGAATTAAATGCCGGCGGCCCAGCGAGCGAAGCAGTGAAGCCGAGCGAGTGCGCAGCCTCCCCGAAGGGGACAGCGAGGCTGAACGGCGCATACACCACCAACCAAGCCCGCCCCAGCGGGCGGTGCATTACCAATCACAATACCGCCAACTCAACCTGAAACGCCGTGAAAAAGAACGATTTAGACAACTTGTAAAGAACAAACCAAGGGTCAGCCGAAAGTCCGGATGTAGATTTTCATATTACCTTTGTTACATGCTGGAAAGGGCTTCCTGAATAAGCGGCAAGATTGCCTGGACTTCGTCTTTGGTCATTCTCCCAAGCTTTGCAAATCTAAGGCCGCCTTCCTGATCTTTATTTTCCCTCACTATCTGCAATTTCTTAGGGCCGTTATTGTAGGAATGAATACTCACGGTGATTTTTCCGTCATCATTTTCATAAGATTTAGTAAATATTTCCTTATCAAGACTTGCATCGTACGGCATATTTCCTCCTTTAATCTGTTAAGCCAGCTACAAAGCCTGATGCCCATGCCCAGGCAAGATTGTACCCGCCTCGTTCGCCATTTACATTCAGGATTTCGCCCGCGAAATAAACGCCTTTTTTTAATTGTGATTCGAGAGTAAGTTCCTTAACTTCTCCCGTATATATCCCGCCTGAGGTAAACTCTGCCTCGTTCCAACCTCTTGTTCCTATTATATCAAATCTTTTGTCTTTTAGCATCTTTACTATTTTTTCTGCGCTTGCGTCCTTAAACATATCCCTGAAAATAAGGCTGAATTTATTTGGCAATATCCCTATCATCAAATTTTCTGCCGCGAAACCTTTTTGTATCCTATCTTCAATCTCCTCTATAAGCTTTGGCGCATCTACGAAAGGCACCATATCAATCGAAACAACCGCGTTTTTCTTTTTAAGCCTGTTTATCGCTATTGAAATATCCTCGCTTACATCCAATATGGCGGTGCCGGACAATCCGTATTTTGTGAAAAGCAATTCTCCTTTCGCTTCTTTTTTTATTTTACCGTCTATTACGCTTCTCGCAATACATTGTATTTTCTGGCCCTGAAGCAAGTGGCAAAATTTGTCCTTTACTAAAAGCGGGACGGCGCTTGGAACAGGTTCTATGATTTTATGGCCGAACGATCCGGCTAAAGCGTAACAGCTCCCGTCAGAACCAAGGCTCGGATAAGTCTTTCCGCCTCCTGTTATGATAATAGAATCGCCTGATACAGTTTTACCGCTTTTGGATTTTACTATAAATCCTTTGGTTAGACCGGCAACGCTATTTACTTCAAAGCCAAATTCTATGGGTATCTTTAAATTTTTAAGCTCTTCTTCTAAAACCTTTAAAACGCTGGACGCCTGGTTTGTAACGGGGAAAAGCCTGCCACTTTGTGAATATAACTTTAGTCCGAGCTTATTAAAAAATTTTTCTATATCGTCCCGGCCGCCGAATTTGGAAAATATGGTTTTTACAAAGGCTCTCGCTTCCGGATTATAATGCGCCTCGCTTAAATCTTTATTGGAAATATTGCATCTTGCCGCGCCTGAGATAAGTATTTTCTTGCCGAGCAGCGGCATCTTTTCGCATATAATGACATCTTTACCTCTGCGCCCGGCGCTGATAGCCGCAGTTATTCCTGCTGCTCCGCCTCCTATAACCGCAATATCAAACTTTTGCATTTATCTTTTTACTTTTTTCCTGATATCGTGCTCATCCTCTATCTCGCCCACTATTTCCTCTAAGAGGTCCTCCATGGTCACCAGGCCCTGAATCTTGCCGTACGAATCAATTATAATAGCCAGATGCGTATGGCCTTTCTGAAATTCCTTTAACAGCTCTGCAACATTCTTGGAATCAGGGACAAAGATAGGAGGATATATTATATCCTGCAGGATTACAAGGTCTCTATTGACCGAAAGATTCAATAAATCTTTCATGTTTATAACGCCGATTATATTGTCCGGATTATCTTTATAGACAGGGAGCCTGGAATGGCCTGACTCAAGGACATTATCCAGTATATCTTCTATATTTGCGTCTATATTAATCAAAATCATCCTGTCTTTGGGTATCATTACGGTCTTTACAACAGTATCGCTGAATTCAAATACCTTTGTAAGCATCTTATATTTATCTTTATGGCGCGGGCTTTCCTCCTCGCCTATCCTGATGAGCGCTTTTATCTCGTCTTCCACTACAAGCGAAGGCTTACCTTTTGTTTTTCCGCCAAGAAGATTTACTATAAAATTTGTAATCACTGAAAGGCCCTTGACCGCAGGGGATAGTATAAATATTAAAACTTTTACCATCCTCACAAGAGCCAGTGATATCCTTATAGGATTTCCTGCTGAAAGCGTCTTAGCAGCCACTTCTAAGACTATTATAAGAAAAGACGCTATCAAAGTCGCCAGAAGCACGCTTTTGGAGTTTTCGCCGATAAAAGAAATCACTATAACCGTAATAATAGAAGCTATGAATGAGTTTACTATATTATTGGCAACAACTATTGTCCCGAAAAATCTTTCCGGGGCTTCCAGAACCTTTAATATCATCTTAGCGGTCTTTGACCCGTCAGCTGCAAGGCGCCTTAATTTTATGATGCTCGCCGCTATAATAGCTGTTTCTGACGCAGCTGTCAAAGCGCCTATCAAAAGCAAGATTACCAGCAATAAAAGCTCTACGGTTATTTTCATTTTTGTATAAAGTTTACCATATCATCCGGCAGCGGCAAATTAAAATTCATTCTTTTCCCTGTAACAGGATGGTTAAATTCTATTGCCTTCGCATGAAGCGCAACCCTTTTAAATCTTAGTTTAAAATCCTTCCTGAAGGCATACACGCTTTCTCCTACAAGGGGGTGGCCAAGCTCTTTAAAATGTATCCTGATCTGATTAGTCCTGCCTGTAACAGGCTCCACTTCGACTATCGTAAAATCTCCCCTTTTTTCAAGGACCTTGAATTTCGTAATCATTAATTCTGTTTTTCTTCTCCTTTGATTATATACGCTGCCTTTCAGGGTGTCTGAATCTTTTTGCACAATGCCGTGGACAAACGCAATATACGTCTTTTTTACAAGACGCCTTTTGAATTGATCCATCATAATTCCCCGGACAGGCTTCCCCTTGGCGTAGATGACAAGGCCTGAGGTTTCTCTATCAATCCTGTGGCACGGATAGGCATTGGCTTCCACGCCGCGCCTATCCAATTCTTGATTTAAAAGATCTGTAAGGGTATTTGTCTCTCCTTTTGGGGTAGGTACCACTAATATCCCGGGAGGTTTATTTACTATGATAATACGCTCGTCTTCATAAATAATGTCATATCTCTTTTTATTATCTGGGGGCATTCTGCATATTATTCCGCTTTTTTATTCAGGTACTCTTTTAGTTTCTGCCATGTTTTAGGCCCGACTTTAGCATCTACTTTTAAACCGTTTTGAGACTGAAAAGCTTCTATAGCCTTTCTGGTTTTAGGCCCTGAAACGCCGTCTATCTTGTCTTCATAAAGTTTGGCGTTTTTTAAAGCCCGCTGTACATCATGGATGCTGGGTTTTTCAACCGCTGCGGATTGACTGACAGCAGGTTCAACAGAAACGCTCTTTCCACGCATAGCGCCCGGGTCTTGACTGACATCTTCCATCGCAACAGCCGTAGCTTCTTCCGTAGCGGCAGGCTCCATGGATACATTTTCATCTGAGGCCTTCTTGAGGCAGCCTGTCAAAGCCGCCATTAATACAAAAATCATAACCAAACGCATTACCATGCCATTCCTCCTATCGTTTATGTGGATCTTTATCATTTTAAATAAGCTGATAATTTCTCAATTATTCTGTCGCAGTAATATTTTAAGAATCTGACTTCATCCTTCGCGGGCATGCTTATAATCTTAACGCCGTTGATATATTTCTTGCCTTTATTAGGCGCTATATCGTCTGCCCATCTTATCTCGGCTATCATGGATATGGGAGGAAAATTATCTTGAATATCTACTTCAAGCTGCAAATAAACCCCGGGTTTCAAGAGTTCATCAGACTCAAAACACACGCCTTCCGCAGATATGTTCTGAGTCTTTGTGTATTGAAACAACTGTTCATAATCAATCACCTTATATTTGGCGACCAGGTTCAATTCAATTCTGGGATACTTTCTTTTCTCCTTAAAGAAATTATCAATCATAATACCTCCATTATCAGTTTTTTTGCCTCATTCGGCGTCGCAGACAAAAATCTGAACCTATGTTCGAATATTTTTAATTCCTTTAAGCATTTATCAAGATAGCCGACCGTTTCGACATTGCCCCTGTCAAAAGAGAGCGCGGAAACAAAATTCTCAAGAGCTTCTTTGAACCTATTTTTATTGAAAAGTATCTGCCCTATTTTAAGATGCGTGTCTCTGTTTAAAAAAGGCCTATCGCACTGTAAACCTACTACCTTGTTAAAAAAATTATATGCCTCTTCAAAATTACCGTCTTCTAAATACATAGCGGCTATCTTAAAATAGCTCAGGGCTATCTCGTACTGATCTATATATTTTTTTTCTTCGCAGTCAAGGCCTTCTATAAATTCTACAAACTCCATTGCTCCTCGATAAGTCTTAAGCCTGTCATCAGAGATCTTAAGATTAAACATGTTATTCACATGTTCTTCTATGACAAAATCCACCCTTTCGACAATGTCCTGAAGATAATATCTTGGATTTAACTTTAACGCGCTTCTGTAATTCTCAATGGCCTGTTTGAAAAGCTCTGATGCCTTTTCAAAGTTCTTCCAGCTCGCTTCGCGCCGCGCCTTATTGTGATAATCAACGGCTATTTCTAAAATAGGCTTTACCTTCGCGCGCTCGCTGTTCCATTCTTCTAGATTTTTTACCTTTTGTTCTATAATATCTTTATCATTATCTGACATATGTGGATAATATAGCATAAAAATGCAATAGTGTGAAGAACTTTATACATTTATGAGCTATCTTGCTGTAACTGCAGGTTGATTTTATTCATCCGTTGTG
>JAGVFL010000090.1 GCA_020057645.1 Candidatus Omnitrophota bacterium | reverse complement strand
TGTTTCTCTCAAGCCGCCGCCCACTTCGCAAGGTATATTTATGGTTTTTATAATATTGACTATAACGCCTGCATTTTTCACTTTGCCTTCTCTCGCTCCGTCCAGATCAACTATGTGTAAAAACCTGGCGCCTTTTTTTTCCCAGGTTTTAGCTGCTTCCAGAGGATCAAGCGGATAGACCTTCTCCTTATTAAAATCCCCCTGCTCCAATCTGACTACGTTGCTTCCGATAATATCTATAGCCGGAATTATTAACATAAATTCACAAAATTTTCTACTATTTTTAAGCCTGCGCTCTGGCTTTTTTCAGGATGAAATTGAAATCCATATACATTGTCTTTATGCACCCCGGAAGTAAAGTTCCGCCCGTAATCTGTCTCGCACAAAATCACATCCTTATCTTTTGGCGCCGCGTAATACGAGTGAACGAAATACATATAGCTTCCGTCTCCGACTCCATCAAAGATCTTTGCTCTCCCGCCTTTGCTCTTTGCCTCGATCCTGTTCCACCCCATGTGCGGTATTTTTAATCCGTCTTTGTGTTTAAATCTTTTAACCTTGCCCTTTATAACATCCAGGCCTTTTATCCTCCCGCCCTCTTCGCTTTCGGAGAATAAAAGCTGCAGGCCCAGGCATATGCCTAAAAAAGACCTGCCTTTTTCTATGGATTCCTTTATCGGATCTATTAATCCTCTTTTCTTCAATTCATCCATTGCCGTTTTAAAAGCGCCCACGCCCGGCAGAACTATTTTATCTGCCTTAAGGATATCATTTGCTGACGCGCTCACGATAACGTTTGAGCAGAATTTCTCAAACGCCTTCTGAACGCTCCTCAAATTTCCCATTCCGTAATCAATTATAGCGATCACAACTTTCCTTTAGTCGATGGCACGCCCTTGGCCCTTTTGTCTATCTGCGTAGCCTCATCAAGCGCCCTAGCCATTGCTTTGAATATAGCCTCTATCAAATGGTGTAAATCCTTATCAAACGCGAGTATCTCTATATGCATGTTTATGCCTGCATTCATGATAAGCGCCTGAGCGAACTGCTCCAGGTTAACGAAAGAATATTTTACATTATCCCCTATTGCCAGATTGGCCAGGAGATTTTCTATGCCGCGTTTTGTTTTATAATGCACGTGCAGGGATGGCCTGTTGCTTATGTCAGCTACCACTCTTACGAGGCAGCCATCCATGGGGACAAAACTATCGCCGAATCTCTTTATACCTTTTTTAGCTCCCAATGCTTTTTTAAACGCATTCCCTAGCGTAATGCCTACATCCTCATTCGTATGATGAATATCTACGTCCAGGTCGCCTTTCGCGGCTACGCTTAAATCAAAAAAACCGTGTTTTGCGAAAAGCGTAAGCATGTGGTCAAGAAAACCTATGCCTGTTTTAACGTCTGCGTTGCCTTCGCCGTCAATACCAAGTTTTACGATTATATCCGTTTCCTTTGTCTTTCTTGTTATTTTTGCCTCGCGTTTTTTCATGTTAAACCCCTTTAAAATATATTGTAGGGGAGGGTTTTAAACCCTCCCCTACTTAAACCTGGCCTTGAACGATTCCAAATGCTTATCTAAACCCTCTATCTTAGTCATCTTTTCAATGGCAGCCTTTTCGCTTTCAAGCGCTTTTTTGGAATAAGATATAGTATGTATGCTCTTCAAAAAAGACCTCGCGCCAAGCCCCGAGAAGAATCGCGCTGTGCCTCCCGTAGGCAATATGTGGCTTGGCCCGGCAACATAGTCGCCTATGCAGACCGGCGAATACGGGCCTATGAATATCGCGCCGGCATTCTGGATCTTTTTCAATATCCTGTTCGGGCTCTTGATTAATATCTCAAGATGCTCGGGGGCAATCCTGTTTATCACCTCGACTGCCTGGTCAATATTTCTTGTCAGGACTATATATCCTTTTATATCTTCATTCTTCATCGTCTTCGCAAACTTCTTGGACGTTGTCACGAGCACCGCCAGGCCTTTAAAATGCTCTGCCTGAGCCAGAAGGTCCTGCGTGACATAAGTCTTATCTGAAAACTGATTCGCGAGTATCACGACTTCGCTCGGCCCTGCAAGCATGTCTATATCCACAAAACCAAACACCTGGCGTTTTGCCTCAGTAACGTATTCATTTCCCGGCCCTATTATCTTATCCACTTTCGGAACAGTCTTAGTGCCGAACGCAAGGGCTGATATTGCTTGAGCGCCGCCTATTTTATAAATCTCATCTACTTTTAAAAGATTCGCTACTGCAAGTATATGCGGGTCCACGTTCCCAAACTTATTGGGAGGCGTTGCAATCACTATCTTTTTAACCCCTGCTATTCTGGCCGGCACCACGCTCATGTAAACGCTTGAAACAAGAGGCACTGTGCCGGCAGGGACATATATGCCGACCTTTTCAATGGGTCTGAAGATTTCCCCGAGCTCTGCGCCGTTATCATATTTTATCTTCCAGGATTTTGGGAGTTCTTTTTTATAATATCTTTGGATATTCTCGATAATGTTCTTCAAACTCGCAATAAAAACTGTATCTATATTCTGGAAAGACCCGTTAATCTCATTAACGCTGACTTTTAAATCCTTTGGGGTAAGTTTTACTTTATCAAAACGCTTGGTGTATTTTATAACAGCCTTATCCCCTTCATTCCTGACATCGTAGATTATTTTTCTGACCTTTTCTTCTATGTGTCTTTTGTTAGTATAATAACGCTCGCAAAGCTTCTGCATTTCCTTCGATGATAACTTTAATATTTTCATAGCCTACCTCTAAGTTTACACTGTGACATTGTCACAGTGTAAACTTGTTATGTTAACTTCGCTTTAAGTACTTCTTCCGCTTTCTTTAATATATCTTGAATCCGCGGGCCTGAGCGGCTGCCTGCCTGGGCAAAATCCGATCTCCCTCCACCTTTTATTCCAAAATCAGCTCCTATATCATTAAGGATACTGACCGCGTCTATTTTTCTAGCCTGAAGTGATTTTCCTACACCCACTATCATAGCGATCTTTCCGTCTTTTTCAGCCAAAAGCGCAAATATCCCGTTATTAAACTTATCCTTTATCAAATCAGCG
>JAGVFL010000006.1 GCA_020057645.1 Candidatus Omnitrophota bacterium | reverse complement strand
TACATGTAGATGCCCTTGAATTATTGCCAAAATTTATCAGAAAATTTCATAGCGATTCAGCTCTTTATATTAATAAGTTTGATAATAATAAGAAAAGAAAGGTATGGTATCAATACTGGGAGCGGCTAATAAGAACAGAGGAAGATTTTTATACAAGGATTAATTATATTCATAATAACTGCATTAAACATGGCATTAGTAATAGCATGGATGATTATAAATTTTCAAGTTATCATGATTATGCTAATACAAAAGGCAAGGAATGGCTGCAGGATTGTTTTGAAAAATATCTTGTGATAGATTTTAGTGTACCTGAAGATGTAGATTAGCGCGGAGCTTCGCTCCGCTACACCAAAGACGTATCGGAGTAGCGGAGCGCAGCTCCGCGCAGAAATGTTTAGCGCGAAGCTCAGCCTGCGGCCTCGCTTCGCTACTCCCCCCAAAAGATGTTTACATTAGCATGTGATTGTGTATAATATATGCCATGAGAAAGATATTTGTCCTTGATACAAATGTGATTATTCATAATGCGGATGCGATAAACGTATTTGCGGATAACGAAGTGGTCATTCCTATTGATGTCATTGAGGAACTTGACATATTCAAAAAAGACAGCGATGAAAAGGGCCGCAATGCCCGCTCAGCGATAAGAATGCTGGACGACTTGAGAGAGCGCGGTAAGCTCGGCGAAGGCGTGCCTCTTGAAAATGGCGGCAAGCTGCGTATTGTAATGCACGTGGATTCAAAAGGCCTTTTAAACGTGGCGCCGCACGAAAGAGATAATAGAATTTTAATGGTGGCGTACGACCTGCAGCAAAAAGGCAATCAGGTAATTTTTGTCTCCAAAGACATAAACGCCAGGGTAAAGGCTGATGCCTTAGGCATAAAAGCAGTTGACTTTGAAAAGCAAAAGGTAGACATAGAAAGCCTTTATAGCGGCTGGAAAGAAATAGAGGTAAGCTCGAGAGAAATAGCGAATTTTTATGAAAAGAAATTTTTCGCAATAAACCAGAATAATCTGTTTCCGAATCAATATGTGTTATTAAAGGACAGCTCAGCCGGCAAGCACTCTGCCATGGGCAGATATGACGCGAAACAAAAGAGGGTGGTGCTTTTAAAATCAGACCAGGGGGACGTGTGGGGCATAAAGCCTAGAAACAAAGAGCAGGCGATAGCCCTTGACCTTCTTCTGGATGACAGCATAAAGCTCGTGACGCTCGTAGGGGCGGCAGGCACGGGAAAAACCCTTCTCGCGCTCGCGGCAGGATTAAAAAAGACAGTGGACGAGCACGGCTACAAAAGGATGCTTGTCTCAAGGCCTGTGATACCCATGGGAAGAGACATAGGGTATCTTCCCGGAACAAAAGAAGAGAAGCTCGTAAACTGGATGCAGCCTATCTACGACAACCTGGAATACATCCTTACCATAAGAAAAAGAAAAGAGCACGTGGAAGACCTGATTGACTGTGATCTTTTGCAGCTCGAAGCGCTTACATATATGAGAGGAAGAAGCATCCCTAATCAATTTATAATAATAGACGAGGTGCAGAATCTCACGCCCCATGAAATAAAAACAGTCGTGAGCCGCGCCGGAAACAACACAAAAATGGTCCTCACTGGAGACCCTTACCAGATAGACAGTCCGTATCTAGATTCATCTTCCAACGGCCTCAGCTACGCTGTTGAGCGCATGAAAGGCCAGGAGATGTTCGGCCACGTGACCCTTACCAAGAACGAGCGCTCAGGCCTCGCATCACTCGCCGCAGAATTGCTATAGAAATATTTTTTAACGCGAAGCTCACTGCGTTCGCTTCGCTACTCCATCATGCTTGAAGTAGCGAAGCGCAGCTTCGCGCCAACCCTTGTTTTTTTCAAAATCTGTGGCATACTTATTACTAGAGACAACTGAATAGCATTACGACAAAGGCAAACCGCTTGAAAGAGCGGGGCGCAAAGTCACAGGCCTAAGATTCCGCTAACGCGGGATTAAGGTGGCTGGATTACCGAAATTTAAAAACCTATTCTGCCAAGGGCCGAATAGGTTTTTTTATTCGAGGGTCTCAAGATGAAGAAAGCCGCAGTTATGTTGATAGTTCTTATAACTGTGGTTTTTTCTTTTTCGTCAGTAGGGGAGGGTTTGAAACCCTCCCCTACCATTATTAAAGGCAAGGCGTCATGGTATTCCCAGAATGACCCTGGGATTCTATTAACCACGGCTAACATGGAGAGATTTGACGATTCCCAGCTTACCTGCGCTGTATGGGACATAGCGTTCAACACTATATTAAAGGTAACAAACCTTGAAAACGGCAAATCTGTGCTTGTCCGGGTTAATGACAGAGGCCCGGCCAGAAGATTAAACCGGCCAATAGACCTCACCAAAGAAGCTTTTTCCAGGATAGCTGACCTGGAAAAAGGCCTCGCAGATGTTTCCGTAGAAATAATCTAAAGGTTTTTCTGCAAGATAACTTTTTATTGACAAACAAACTAAACTAATTTATAATACTT
>JAGVFL010000101.1 GCA_020057645.1 Candidatus Omnitrophota bacterium | reverse complement strand
CTGATTGATCCGGAGCTTGAGGCCGGATGGCAAAGGTTAATACAGCTGAGAGAAGATGTTTTAAAAGCCCTTGAAGAAAAAAGGATTGCTAAATTAATAGGCAGTCCGCTCGAAGCTAAAGTAACGCTCGCTAGCGGCGACAAAGAAGAATACGAATTTTTAAATAAGTACCGGGCAATTTTACGTTATATATTCATAGTCTCGCAGGTAGAGATTATAAAGGGAGGCAAAAAAGATATCCAGGTTGCCAAGGCAAGCGGTAAAAAATGCAGCCGTTGCTGGAACTGGAGCGCGTTAGTCGGAAAGGATAAAGGCAATCCAACACTTTGCGAGAGATGCGTCGATGTTGTAACGGAGGATAAAATAGGATGACCAAGTCAGAACTGGCAAAATACAAGAAACTTTTAATAAAGGTGAGAGAGGCAATCAACGGCGATATAAATCATATAGCCAAGGAGAACCTGAAATCCCAGAGGGAATCATCAGGCGATCTGTCCGGCTATAGTTTTCATATGGCGGATATGGCGAGCGATAGCTATGACAGAGAGCTGAGTTTGAATATTGCCGGCGGAGAGCAGGAGATTATATACGAAATTGATGATGCATTGAAGCGCATGGAAGAGGGCAAATTCGGGCTATGCCTATCTTGCGATAAAAAGATACCTCAGAAACGTCTTAATGCAGTTCCTTATGCCAAATATTGCATACAGTGCAAGTCAAAAGAGGAAAAGGATAAGTAGTGTCGTAAGTATTCTTTCCATTTTTTTAATCCTCCTCATAGATCAGGTTTCCAAGGCAGTTGTTTCTTCAAGGTTATCCCCGGGCCAATCCATACCTATAATAAAGAATGTACTGCACGTGACGTTTATAAAAAATACCGGCGCGGCATTCGGACTTTTTAAAAACAGCACTTGGTTTTTTATTGCAGTATCAGTGATCGCGGTAGTAATAATAGGGGCTATTCTTTTAAAGGCTATCAGAAATGACAAATTTTTTGGCAATTTTATTTTAAATCTCGGCTTGATTCTTATAATGTCAGGGGCGCTGGGCAATCTGATAGATAGGGTTAGTTTGCGGTATGTCATTGATTTTATTGATGTTAGAATATGGCCTGTTTTTAACTTTGCAGATTCCTCTATTACGATAGGAACAGCATTGCTTATCGTTTCTTTCGTCAAATTTGACAAAGATTTAAACGTGTGATATAATTTAATCAAGAAGAGAAAAGGTTATTTTTTTTATTCTCGTATTAAAAAGATTTAAAAAGTTTATATTAAAGAGGTTAGCATGAGAGAACTCCTATTTAAAAACATAACCTCGGGAAATAAAAAAAGAAAAGACCTCTTTGTCTCTGAGACTTTTGATCAAAACGGAGTTACTACCACAACGCAAAGACGCTCTACCTATATAATAGGCGCCTGCAATAAATTTAAAAGCTTAGAAGAACTATTGGCATGGAAAAAGAATGTTGGGCCGAATGCCGGCAAGAGGCACGTTTTTATTATCAAAAAGCGCGATACAATACTCAATAAAGACGCGTTTATATGCGATATTATAGGGAAATTTTACGCGGTATCTCAGTGCGATATTTATTCAGTTGCGTTCAAGCATTCTTTTGAAGTAGATTTTTCATACGCATATACACCTGAATAAAGGGGGTGGTTCTATAGTTTTATAGCTTTACCCCGTTCCAAATCTACGTGAATTTTTTAAAGCTATCTCTTAGATTTGGAACGGGGTTTACTCCTTGGTCAACCCCGGTCTTTTTGATAGATAAAAGGCCGGGGCTTTTTATTATCCCCTGATAAGTTTACACTCTGACAATGTCAGGATGTAAACTTATGAGGACAATAATCATATATTGACTACCTTATTGCCATATGATAAACTTAAATTAATTCAGGAGGTTACATTGAAAATATCAGTTTTAGGTGACGGCGGATGGGGCACTGCGTTAGCCATTTTATTGAAAAATAAAGGGTTCGATGTCTCTCTCTGGGGCGCCTTTAAAGAAGATATAGAAGCCATAAAACTGGACGGAGAAAATAAAAAATTCTTGCCGGGTTTTAAAATTCCGAAGTCTATCCGGCTTACAAGCGAAATATACCATGCCTGCGAAGACGCCAATATCATAGTCCTGGCGATACCGTCCAGATTTTTCAGGGACGTCATCACGAAAAATGCGAAAGTATTAAAGGAATCCCGGGCAGGTTTCGTGAGCGTTGCAAAAGGCATAGAAGAAAAGTCTTTGAAAAGGATGAGCGAGGTTGCAAAAGAAGTGCTGGGAGGAGTGGAGATCGCTGTTTTATCAGGCCCCAGCATTGCCCCTGAAGTCAGCCGCGGGATCCCTACGGCTGTAGTCGTAGCTTCAGAGGACGAGATCTTTGCCAGAAGGGTCAGCGACGTATTCAGGGCAGAGCATTTCAGGGTTTACACCAATAAAGATCTGATAGGCGTGGAGCTTGGAGGAGCCCTTAAAAATATAATAGCGATAGCGTCAGGCATTTCAGACGGGCTTGGGTTCGGGGCAAATACAAAAGCAGCCATACTCACAAGAGGGCTCGCGGAGATGACTCGTCTTGGCTTGGCAATGGGCGCTTCCAGGGATACTTTTCAGGGCTTGAGCGGATTGGGAGACATGATTACTACCTGCGTGAGCCCCGAAGGCAGGAATCACAGATTTGGTTTAGAGATAGGAAAAGGCTCCAGGCCGGAATTGCTTTTAAATAAGAGCGTCATGGAGATAGAAGGCGCGTGGACTTCACGCGCCGCAGTGGAGCTTGGCAAAAAATATAATGTGGAATTGCCTATCACCCAGCAAGTGCATGCGGTTTTATTTGGAAATAAATCTCCTCTTTCGGCAGTCAACGAATTGATGACAAGAGAGCCGAAAGCTGAATGATTTGAAACCACGCTTCTGGTATGGTATAATTTCTAAACATGTAATTTGGTCCGGGGCGTGGCGCAGATGGCTAGCGCACCTGAATGGGGTTCAGGGGGTCGCTGGTTCGAATCCAGCCGTCCCGACCATAATATAAAAAGCAGTATTATCATGGATAATAAAATAAATATCGGCTTGATAGGTTTTGGTACCATAGGATCCGGCGTGGCAAAGTCTTTGATGGAGCGTAGAGACATGTTATTAAAACGCTCCGGTATAGACTTTAACCTTTCATTAGTCTGCGACAAGGACCTTTCTTCAAAAAGAGACGTGAATATCCCTAAAGGCATGCTTACCAAAGATGCTGACAGGGTGATAAATGACCCCAATATTCATATTATCGTTGAATTAATAGGCGGCATTCATCCTGCGAAAGAGATAGTGATGAAGGCGTTGTCAAAAGGCAAGCACGTGGTGACCGCGAATAAATTGCTTCTGGCAGCTGAAGGCATGGATATCTTCCAAAAGGCCATGGACTCAAACAGGGAAATATATTTTGAGGCGAGTGTTGCCGGAGGAATCCCCATCATAAAAGCCATACGCGAAGGCATGGTGGGCAATAGATTTTCCAGCGTCTTTGGCATCCTGAACGGCACTTCAAATTACATATTATCAAGCATGTCCACTGGAGGCGCGAGTTTTAAGGCCGCTCTCAAGGAAGCGCAGTTAAAAGGCTTTGCTGAAAAAGACCCTTCTCTGGACATAAAAGGCCTTGATTCCAGCCATAAACTTGCGATACTTTCGCTCCTGGCTTTTGGAAAAAGAGTGGATCTAAGCGATATTTATGTAGAGGGGATTGAAGACATCTCTAATTTTGATATCCAGTATGCCAAAGAACTTGGTTACGTGATAAAACTACTCGCGATAGCTAAGCGCTACGGCAACGAATTGGAAGTAAGGGTTCACCCTACTTTTTTACCTTCGGAATATCTGCTCTCGTCGGTCTCAGGGGCGTATAACGCGATATTCATAGAAGCTGATTTAGTGGGTAAACAGCTGTTCTACGGCCAGGGCGCGGGTAAACTGCCTACCTCAAGCGCTGTAGTGAGCGACATAGTGGATATCGGCTATAAGATTGCCTGCGGAAAGAATTCCGCGGAATCCGTAATCCCCAGGGATACTGAAATAAAAAAAGTCAGGAAAATGGACGACGTTGTCACCAGGTACTACGCGCATTTTTCCGCGATAGATAAGCCCGGGGTGCTCGCGAATATAGCCGACCTTTTAGGCAGGCACAATATCAGCATTGCGAGCGTCGTGCAGAAAGAGCGCAGCAAGTCGCATATCGTTCCCATAGTCATGCTCACCCACGAGGCAAAAGAAAAAGACATGCAGGCCGCTTTGTCCAAAATAAATAAACTGCCTGCCATAAAAAAGAAAAGCGTCATCATAAGGTTAGAGAAATAAGAAACCCCGTAGGTGGCCGTAGGTCTCCTACGGGGTTGAGGTGGTTCTTATATGTATAAGGGCATTATTAATAAATATAAAGAATTTCTGCCGGTCACCAAAGCTACTCCTATTGTCACTCTTAATGAAGGCAATACCCCTCTTTTATATTCGTGTCATCTTTCAAAATTGGTCTCGGGAGATGTCTATTTAAAATACGAAGGCCTTAACCCGACCAGTTCTTTTAAAGATAGAGGCATGACTTTGGCCGTCTCAAAGGCCCTGGAAGAAAAACACGTGGCAGTCATTTGCGCTTCTACCGGCAATACTTCTGCCTCAGCAGCCGCGTACGCGGCAAGGGCAGGGATTAAATGCATTGTTTTAGTTCCAAAAGGCGCCATAGCGCTTGGTAAACTTGCCCAGGCGCTCATACACGGCGCTCAGGTCATCGCTATAGATGGAAATTTTGACGACGCGCTTAACCTTGTAAAAGAAATCACTGCCAAGCACCACATCCAGCTTGTAAATTCCATAAATCCTTACAGGATCGAGGGCCAGAAGACCGGCTCGTTTGAAATATGCGAACAGCTGGGAGTAGCGCCTGATTTTCACGCTATACCTGTGGGAAACGCGGGCAATATCACTGCTTACTGGAAAGGCTATAAAGAGTATAAAGAAAAAGGAAAGATAAATAATCTTCCTGTAATGCTTGGTTTCCAGGCAGAAGGCGCAGCTCCTATAGTCCGCGGGAGGGTAGTAGAAAAGCCAGAGACCATTGCTACTGCTATCCGCATCGGAAATCCTGCCAGCTGGAAACAGGCAGAATCTGCCCGCGATGAATCCAAAGGCCTCATAGACATGGTTTCTGACGATGAAATACTCCAAGCCTATAAATTCCTCGCGTCAAAAGAAGGCGTATTCGTAGAGCCTGCGTCAGCCGCGTCAGTGGCAGGCTTAATGAAACTAGCTAAAAAAGATTACTTCAAAAAATTCAAAAATCCCAAAGTCGTCTGCATCCTTACCGGCCACGGCCTCAAAGACCCTGACCGCGCCATAAAATCCATCAAAGAACCCAAAGTAGTTCCCGCAAATCTCCAATCAGTTCTCCGCGAAATCCTCTAATGTTACACTCTGACAATGTCAGTTTGTCGCCTTATTCAGGTTATTAATAAAAATTTTTAAAATAATTGAAAGAAAACTACTTCCAAATGTGTCATATATGATAGAAACCCAAATAAGGTGACACTCTGACATTGTCAGTTTGTAAACTTGTTTAACCAGAGGAGGTGTATTGTGACGGATATAATTGATTTAATTGAACAGGGCAAGGTAAAGCGGTATTTTAGGGCCAGGAATAAGTATTGTTTTGAAGGAGCCGTAAGTCATATTACTCAGCATGCGTCAGGAACAGAACCCTTATTCTTAGAAGATGCGGATTATCTTTATATGCTCCATTTGATGAAAGAAATTCTATGCGAGTTTAAGTGCAAGGTGCTAAGCTTTGCCCTTATGCCAAATCATATCCACTTGTTATTGAAATTTCTTGAATCAAATATGCCATATGCGATGAAGGCATTGTTGCAGAGATATGCGGGATATTTTAATAAGAAGTATCAAAGGAGAGGCCATGTGTTCTCCGGAGCTTACAGGTCTGCGTTATGTTTTGATGATAGATATCTTCTTGCAGCGTCATTATATACGCATATAAACCCTGTAAAAAAAGGCTTGGTTGAAAATTCTATTGATTATAGATGGTCCTCGGCTGCATTATTTTTAAACGAGGTAGAAAAGGAGACATTTGTGGATTATAAATTTATTCTTGGGATATTAGATGATGACATATGGCGCGCCAAGATGAAATATAGAGATTTGTTAAAAGAATTTGATGTTGGCAGAATAAGTAGTGTATT
>JAGVFL010000007.1 GCA_020057645.1 Candidatus Omnitrophota bacterium | reverse complement strand
TGGTGGGCCTAACAGGACTCGAACCTGTGACCTCTTCCATGTCAAGGAAGCGCGCTAACCAACTGCGCTATAAGCCCGAATTCTTTAACGTGGTGGGCGAGGAGGGAGTCGAACCCTCATGATCTTGCGATCAATGGATTTTAAGTCCATCGTGTAAGCCATTCCACCACTCGCCCGGAGGCGACGATGGGATTTGCACCCATGCATTACGGTTTTGCAGACCGCTCCCTTTCTACTTGGGTACGTCGCCTTGATGTTTAAACTTTAGTTCTTTTATTGCTTTTTTGTAAGTAAGATATTTTCGCTTTAAATATAAAGGAGCTTTTACATTTTTATAAATATATTCCAACACTTTTTTGGCTTTCCAGCTTCTATAAACCAACTGATAACTATCATGACTGTTATATAGATTGTGCCCATCTATATAACAATAATCCTGCAGATATTTATCTAAACTCTCTAGAAATCTTTTGCTTCCAGAAGTAAATATTGCTTTTAATCTTCTATTATCGCTATCTTTTTTATATTTTTCTATGATAACGCTGCCGTCGCCGTCAAGGTATCCTCTTATAAAATCGGCAAGATAAGATGCCGGCACTTCAGGAAACCCCATAGTCAATGATTTATTCGGAAAGAGCCCCAATGCTTCTAAATCATTATATAAAGAATGACTGCCTATCCTTAAACGATATATTGCTTTTCTATTATCGTACGCCTCAAACTTGGTTATGGTGTGTTTAGAGCCCATAAGACGTCGTATATTTTTCACAAAGTCATATTCTGCGCTCGAAAATCTTACATATTTGCCTCTAATATATGGGGAATTTTCTAAGCTGCCATCTGAATATAAACAACCCAGCACATAGGCCATTTGATTAGACCAGGTTTTGAAAAAATTATAATTAACTTTATATTTTATTCCCATTTATTAGTACAGAACAAAAAACGCGTAGCCTGATTTTTTAACCCTGACTACACGTTATAAAGATTCTCTATGCATTAAAACGGCGGCGCCCATTTACCCTTGGAAACAGGTTGCCATTTTACATGGCCGCCTACAAACAATACATTGCCGCCCTGGCCTTTATGATTCTCTGCCTTATCACAGGCTATCGCTGTGCCTGAATCAGCTGACTCAGTGAGCCCTGTTTTATAAGCATAATCTCCGCTGTCAGCGTTTTCAGGTATGCCGGTAGATGCTGAAGGGCATTTAAAAATCTCAAGGCTATCAAGATAGCCCCCGTCTACAAGTTCCTGTAGCGCCTTTGGAAATCTTTCCATATTATCTGTAGCGTATAAATGCGTTGCTATGCTTATCTGTTTTAAATTATTCATACAGCTTGTGCGCCTTGCTCTTTCCCTTGCCTGGCCTATTGCCGGCAAAAGCATGCCTGCCAATATGCCTATAATAGCGATTACGACTAATAACTCTATCAGGGTAAAACCGCGTTTCTTCAAGCTAACCTCCATAGTTTATTTATTCTTTAAATACCACAATTCCTCTAGTTTGTCAAGCAAAACATGGGCGATAAAAGCCTTGTTTTTATTTCTTATTTTTGTAACATCTCCATTTTTATCTATTAAATTTACATCTAACTTGTTATTCCCAAAAGGGTTATGATATTTTGTAAAGCTGTTTGCCGCAATCAAATCCAGATTTTTATTTTTTAGTTTAAGATACGAATTCCTTATCAGGTTTTCTGTTTCTAAGCTAAATCCTACGAATAAGTTATGTTTATGAAATTTACTCAATTTTTTCAATATATCTTCGTTCGGGATAAGCTCAAGACATAACCTCTTTTTTCTTTTAATCTTCGTCATGCTTGGCTGTCTTGCTCGAAAATCCCCTACCGCAGCGCACATGACCAGGCAATCCGCGCTCCGTATTTCTCTCTTTAGTTCTTTCAATAAATCATCTGCTGTTTGAATAGAAATATTTTTATCCGCTTTTGGCCGGGTAAGGTTTGTGGGGCCGCTTATAAGAATGACCTTATGCTTTCTTTTAAGCGCTTCTTCCGCTATTTTATAGCCCATATACCCCGTGGATCTATTCGAAATAAACCTCACCGGATCTAAGGGCTCCTGGGTTGGGCCTGCGGTTATTATAATCCTGATAAACTCTTCACTTCCTTTATGATAGTTTGCGGGTCTTGTATATGGCCCATGCCTTCTGCGCCGCAGGCAAGATAGCCTTTTATGGGGCCTGTGAAATGATAGCCGAGTTTTTTCAATTTGCTGATATTTTCCCGCACGATTTTATTATTATACATGTTGTCATTCATTGCCGGCGCCAATAAGACCGGGGACCTCGCAGCGCAGACCGCGCACGTAAGCATGTCATCGCACATGCCGCTCGCTATCTTAGCGATAATGTTCGCGGTGGCCGGTATGATTGCAACGCAGTCTGCTTTTTCCGCTAGAGAAACATGCGCTACGTCCCATTCATCAAGCGGCCTGAACATGTCGTGCGTTATGACCCTGTTGCCCGAAACTGCCTGGAATAAAATGGGCTTTATAAATTCCTCTACTTCTTTTGTCAGAATCACTGTTACGTTGATGCCGAGCTTACGAAGCCCGCTGATTACGTCAAGGGCCTTGTAGCAAGCAACGCTGGCAGTAACGCCGATGATAACTTCTTTTTTAGACATACTGTTCGTCGTTCGTCGTTCGTCGTTCGT
>JAGVFL010000139.1 GCA_020057645.1 Candidatus Omnitrophota bacterium | reverse complement strand
TTTTTCATGAAATGGGCCATATATTTTTCAATAAGTATCTTGGGTTAAATGATGAGACAGAAGAAGAGATGATAGCTTTTCTTAGCGAATTAAGATATGGGCCATTGCCTTATGAGTCGCTTGAGACCATAATAGCGGCAAGCTACAAGAGTTCCCTGGATACTTATAATTTAGCAGGCAGATACCTGACAGCAGGGTTTATTTCTTATATAAAGAACGAACAGAAAAATAAGAATCCAGAATATAAGAATATCAATGTTCAGGGAAGAAATCAGATAGAAAAAATCAATACCTTCTATAAACTTAGCGAAACCCAAATCCGCGCAATTAGCGAATATATCTACGAACAGAAAAGAAATTGAATTCATTGCCTGGGTAAGGAGGAAAAGGGAGGAAAAGGAGGAAAAGGGGACAGGTTCATTTAATATCTTGACACTCGAATTTTACAGAGATACAATGCATGCATGCCAAGAGTAGCAAGAAGTATTATCCCCGACATACCTTATCATATAATCCATAGAGGAAATAATCGTCAAAAGATATTTTTTTCTGAAGGCGATTATAGTTATTTTTTATCTTTAATGAATGAGGCGAAGAAGAAGCATTATTGCAAGATATATTCTTATGTTTTAATGCCTAATCATATTCATTTTCTTTTAGAATCCCCTCAATATTCCAAAAATCTTGCTAAATTTGTAAAATTGATAGCCCAGAAATACGCTCAATATATAAATGCTTCACATAAAAGAACAGGCACATTATGGGAGGGGAGATTCAAAAGTTCGCCTGTATCAAAAGATAATTACTTATTAGCCTGCAATAGATACATAGAACTCAATCCTGTAAGGGCAAAAATTATCAAAGATCCAAAGGACTACAAATGGAGCAGCTATAGATTCAAAACTGGGCAGAACGATACATACCTGTTACTTGACAGAGACCCTCTCTATATTGATATGGGGAAAGATGACGCCCAGAGGCAGGCTAATTATAAAAAGTGGATTATGGAGAACATTCCGCAGGGCGAGTGGGATTTTATACGAAAAGCGGCAAATAAGGGGGCTGTTTTCGGTGATATTCGATTCAAGGAAAAATTAGAGAAATTGCTGGGAAGAAGGCTTGATATCAGAAATAGAGGAAGGCCCGTAAATAATAAAAAATGAACCTGTCCCCTTTTACCACTACTAAATTGGCTAAGGAATTCATGATAGATGGGCTGATCGAGAGGATATATTGGTTAATAAAATTAAGATGGGTTGCAATCACGGGCGTAGTTTTAACTGTTTTATTCGCAAAACAGGTTCTCAATGCCCCTCTCAATAACCTTTCTTTATACGGCGTTGCCGCATTCCTTGCAATATATAATCTGATATTTACCCTGCACTTAAAGAGACTTGAAAAAAAGAGGCCAGCCCAGCTTATTCTGATAGCTAATAGAATTGCCAATATCCAGATTGCTCTTGACCTTCTGAGCTTAACCATGCTCATCCATTTTTCAGGCGGCATTGAAAATCCTTTTATTTTTTATTTCGTCTTTCATATGATTATTGCAAGCATCATCCTTTCAAGAAGGGCGAGTTTTTTACAGGCCACATTTGCGGTTTTTCTATTTATGCTTATGGTATGGCTGGAATATACTGGATTTTTAAAGCATTATTGCCTTAAGGGGTTTGTGCTCGACGACCTTCATGCGAATAAGATTTATATCCTTGGCGTGTCTTTTGTATTTATCAGCACATTATACTTAGCGGCATATATGGCAAGTTCCATCTCAGTACGATTAAGGCAGAGGGAAAAGAGCCTGAAGGAGGCAAACCTGCTTCTTGAGGAAAAGGACAGGATAAAAAGCGAATATGTCCTGCGTGTGAGCCATGATATAAAAGAACACCTGGCGGCAGTACAGAGTTGCCTTGAACCAGTAGTAAGTGGTATAACAGGAGCTCTTAGCTCTGGGCAAAAGGATTTACTACAGAGAGCTGAGGAAAGGACAAACAAGCTTTTATTTTTTGTAAAAGCCCTTCTGGAGATAACGCGAATAAAGCTTAGTAAAAATATAGAAATGGGATATTTTTCTTTCAAAAATACCGTGGATAATGCCATTGCTTTTGTAGAAGCAAAGGCAAAGGCTAAAGGTATAGAGATAGACTTGCGCATGGATTCGGGAATAGATCTTATTTATGGAGCTCAGATTTATATAGAAGAGACAATAGCAAATATTCTTGCAAATGCAGTGAAATATACCGCAGAAAATGGTAAAATAAGCTTAGATATAAAAGACAGGCAGGAAACTTTGTTGATTCAGATAAGCGATACAGGTATGGGTATACCCAGGGATGAGATATTAAAGGTGTTTGATGAATTCTACCGGGCGAGAAATGCAAAAGAAATAGAAAGAGATGGGACAGGCTTGGGTTTATCAATGGCTAAGCAGGTTGTAGATAGGCACCATGGAAAGATCTGGGTAGAAAGCGAGGAAGGCAAAGGAAGCACGTTTAGTATAATATTACCAAAGCAAAAATAGAATAATCGCGGAAACCTCTCCACCTACGCGGTGGAAATTTTTACACCGCGTAGGTGGAGAGGTAAAAAAGAGGGGGTTAAACATGTTTGGATTAGGGATGCCGGAACTGATAGTTATTTTGGTTATATGCTTGCTTATATTTGGCGCAGCTAAACTTCCTGAAATAGGCAAGTCCCTGGGGAAGACCATATCCGAGTTCAAGAAAAGTATGAGCAACATGAATTCCGACAAAACAGGGGATGAAGATAAGAAAGAAGACAAGCCGCAGGCTAAGAAATAATGCCGGATAGTTTTAATGCAATAATCTTGGCCGGCGGAAAAAATACAAGGATGCGTGGCCGAGACAAGGCTTTCCTGGAAATAAAAGGCAAGGCCATCGTAGAGATTCTTATAGAAAAATTCAGGCCTTTGGCGGATGATGTGATAGTTGTAACAAATTCTCCCCGGAAATATAAAAACCTTAATGTAAAATTAGTCAAAGATGAATGCCCTGATAAAGGCCCCCTTATGGGCATATGCTCCGGGTTGAAGGCCTCCTTATCCGGATATAATTTTATAACAGCGTGCGACACGCCTTTTATAAAGATTTCCTTGATAAGACACATGATTGAGAGTATAAATAATTATGATGTCATTGTTCCTAAGATAGATGGTAAATTTCACCCGCTTTTTGGAATATACTCTAAGAAATGTATCCCTGTCATACAAGAAATGTTAAAGCAGGATGTGTTAAGGATTTCAGGTATGTTCCCAAAACTAAAAACTTGTTTTCTATCAAGGCAGGAGTTAGAAAAATTTGACAAAAACCTTGTTTCCTTAATCAACATAAATACCATGGAAGATTTAATAAAGGCAAAAGAGATTCAGGAAGATTTATGATGAAAAGAGTATTGACAACTTGTCCATATTGCGGGGTTGGGTGCGGTTTTTATCTTGATGTGAGAGACGGCAGGATAGCCGGCGTGATTCCGTCTAAGTCCAATACTGTGTCTAAAGGATATCTTTGCGTAAAGGGATGGCATAGCCACGAGATCGTCCAGCACCCTGACCGTTTGAAAAAACCGCTTATCAAAAAGAACGGAAAATTTAAAGAGGTGTCCTGGGATGTTGCGCTTGATTATACGGCCAAGAGGCTGAAAGAGATAAAGGCCAAGCATGGGCCGGACTCATTGGCAGTCTGCGCCTCCGCGCGCTGCACTAATGAAGAAAATTTCCTGATGATGAAATTCGCAAGAGCTGCGTTAGGCACTAATAATATAGACCACTGCGCGCGTACCTGCCATGCGGCAACTGTGTCCGGATTAAATCAGTCATTTGGCTCCGGCGCAGGCACTAATTCATATGACGAGCTTCCTTTCATGAATTGCATTCTTATCATAGGGTCAAATCCGACAGAGGCGCACCCGATAGTCGGATGGCGCGTCAGGACAGCTGTTGATAATGGCGCAAAGATAATAGTCTGCGACCCGCGTAGGATACTTACCGCTGAAAGTTCTGTTATTCACATCCAGCACTATCCCGGAACAGATATAGCTTTGATAAATGCGATGATAAATTTTATCATCGGAGAAAACCTGCACGATAAAGAGTTTATTAAAAAAAGAACAGAGGGCTTTAATGAGCTCGAGGAAGCTGTTAAGGACTGTACGCCGGAATCAGTAAAAGATATCACAGGTGTTGAGCCTGAGCTTATTAAGAAAGCCGCCAGGATCTATGCCGCGAGCAAAAAAAGCTGCATAATGTATTCGCTTGGCATGACAGAGCATACGGTGGGCACAGATAATGTTATAGCAATGGCTAATCTGGCAATGGTTACAGGCCATGTAGGTATGGAATTTTCAGGGGTGTATCCAATGAGGGGCCAGAATAATGTGCAGGGCGCCTGTGACATGGGAGCGCTTCCTAATGTATATTCAGGATATCAGCCTGTTAAAGATGAAGCTATGCGCAGGAAGTTTGAAAAGGCGTGGGGTGTGAACTTGCCATCCAGGCCGGGCATTACCTTGACTGACATGATGGATAAGGCAATAGATGGTACCCTGAAATGTTTATATATTATAGGCGAGGACCAGGTGCGCACAGACCCTGATACGCATATGATAGAGCGCGCCCTGGGGAATCTGGAATTTCTTGTAGTGCAGGAGATTTTTCTGAGCGAGACCGCAAAGATGGCGGATGTTGTTTTGCCTGGCGCGTCATTTGCT
>JAGVFL010000098.1 GCA_020057645.1 Candidatus Omnitrophota bacterium | reverse complement strand
TTTGTTTTTGAATAATCTTTTTGAATATTTTCTACTCTTTGAAACGCTTGTTTTGCCAGGCCGAGCTGCCCATCTTCATAATATGCTGCGCCTAACTGATATAGTATCTCGACATTCAACGGGTATAACCCGGCGCCGCCGCCAAGGACTGATATCGCGTCTTTATACATCTTAAGATTATTATAAAGCCCGCCCAGATTGGCATAGGCTAATGCGTAATTATTTAAAGCGATGCTTTGCTTGTAATAAGATACAGCCTCTGATATCCTGCCCTCCCTCGCATATATAACACCCAGATTATTATAGGCAATGTCATAACCCGCGCCAGGGCATACTTTATTAGATAAGATAAATTCTCTTTTTGCGTCTTCTAACATGCCGCGCCTGAAATATTCCACGCCAAGGTTGCAATGCAATAAAAAACTATTCGGCTCTTTTTCCGAATCCCTCTTGTATAAGACAAATGGATCCCCCCACTCTTTATTGCGCTCTATGATTTTTACCGCATAAAATATTGCAAGAGATACGATCATCGTTACGAAGATATATCTCTGCCAGCGCGATATCTTTTCCGCAGTCTTAAATATCGCCATGGACATCAGCGCTGCAAAACCCATTGACGAAAAATAACCCCAGTGTTCCATGAGTGTTGCGTGAAGAGGTATCGCTAAATTACTATATGGCGCCAGCCCTATCAAAAACCAGCATGAAAAAAATAAGGCGTGTTTCTTAGGTTTTAAAAAATTCAATATTAAAGAAAAAATTGACATCAAACCCAGCCCTCCCAGCCACACATAAGGATCCTTGAAGGTATGAACCACAAAATTATATTCGCTTTTTAAGATGACAGGTATAGCGATAAGTTGTATATAAGTTAGAAGTATTTTTGGAAACGTGTAGGCCCTTTCCAAAAAACTTGCCTCGTTTATCAAAGACAATGTGCCGCCTAAAGGACTCCCGAAAAGAAAATACCTGAGGATGGGATAAGCAAACAAGATGGCTATTAACACTGCCAAAGGCAGCACTAGCTTCTGCCTTTTTTCTTTTTCTAAAAACACAAAGGCATAGGCAAGCGTTATGAAAGGCAGCATCAAAGCGCTTTCTTTAGTGAAAAGGCTTGATATAAAAAGAAGCGCGCTGACTAAAAAATAAGCCTTTGACCTTTCTATGCCGTTTAAAAAAGACAAGACATATAATAAAGATAAAAAACCTAAAATAAGTTCTATCCTGCCGGCCACCAAAGCTACAACATGGCAATTGATCGGAAACAGGACAAATAATAAACCGGCCAGCCATGCTATGTTTCTTCGCAAACATAGCTTAACAATAAGAAAATAAAGCAGGATCCCGTTTAAAGCATGCAGGAATATATTGAAAAGATGGTATCCGATCGTATTAAGCTGCCAGAGGCTGTAATCCAGCATAAAAGAAAGTGTATATACCGGCCTATAAAACCCGCTTGAGCCAATCGGGCCGCCGAAGATATTGGTTTTAAAAACATCCGGCAGATATTTCCAGTCCTTTATAATAGGATTGCCTACGATCATTACCTCCTCGTCCCATATAAAAGGATTATGGATTGAATTCAGGTACGGGATGACAGCCGCAAGGATGATTGTAATCAACGCTAAGATATTTATATATCTTTTCATATGGCCCTATTTTACTGCTGTAACCCACATGTTCATGAAAAAATATCCGGCCTGGATTTTCTCTTTTGCAAAACCCGCTTCCTGTAAGGTAGAAACTATATCCCTGCGGCTATAAGCATATTTATGTTCTTCTATCTCGACAGAGCTGACTAAATTCAATATTGCCATGAATCTAAGTAAAGGCCTGGCGCAAACTGCCGGCATAGTCATGACGCATATCCCGCCCGGCCTTAAAATCCTGCGAATCTCCTTAAATACCTGCGCCGCCTTTTCGCGCTCAATGTGCTCTACAACCGCAAGCATGGTCGCTATATCAAAAAAACCGCTCTCAAAAGGGATCTTTTCTAATCCTTCCAGGTCATGGTTGATGAATGTAATCCCGCGGTTCTGAAAATGCTTATCATAACCCTTTCTTATAATCTTATCCAGGCCATACTTTTTAGAATACGCGGTATTAAACAGGAAAAACGGAAATGTGCCGCAGCCTATATCCAGGATAGAGCCTTTTTTGTGGGAAAAAGGGATCAACCTGTTAGCTAATTTACTTCTTTCTCTCGCTAAAAACTCTTCCAGCAGGCCATTGCCCCTTGTCACTCTCAGTTTATGCATATCTTTTCTTCCCGATACTATTTTACTGCTATATAACCTAGCATGCAATTATAAAATGCGCGGCAACTGTGCTGTTTAAATAGTCAGACAACGGATATTGCGATTGCCGGCCCTGGCAGGTTTTGAGAAAAGCCTCGTTGATTCGAGCGGGCAGGGTGTCCTGTCAGGCAGGCCGTTCGGCGCAGAGAGTGTTTCGCCGTGCGCTACGGTTTACAGCTCGTTTTTTATACTGAAGGTAGTCTTGACAGTATAAAAAACTTCGCCGTAATCCCTTGCGCACTTATATACTAAATAACAGGTTATGCCGAAACCTCTCAAATGCGCCTCAGACCTGCCTGACAGGACGAGCGAGAATCAGCGCGGAGCGAAGTCCGCCACGCTGGGGCGGGTGAGCGCCCCTCGACACGAGCTCAGAGCTTCAGCAAGTCCCTGGCGAAGCCAGGGGACGTCTTTTCGAAAGCCTGCCAGGGCCGGCAAAGGCACTAGGCGTTACCTAATTATTGAAAGTATTGCAAAAATGCGAACAACACTTAGTTGCAAGACTATTGCAAAATAAATAAAATCAAGCTATAATCAAAGCTATGAAATTATCGATTTTAATCCCTGCTTACAACGAGGAAAATTCGATTTCCCAGGTGATGCAGGAGATAAAATCATTGAATCTGTCTTCATGCGGAGTAAGCGAAAAAGAAATAATCCTTATCGATGACGGCTCTACGGATAAAACCGCGGAAAAAGCTTCGGCCGTCATCCCTTCCGTCAGGGTAATCAGGCATGTAAAAAATCAGGGTAAAGGCGCCGCGCTGATATCCGGCTTCAGCCAGGCAACAGGGGACATAATCGTAATCCAGGACGCTGATCTGGAATACAGCCCTTCCTCGTACCCTGGCCTATTAAAACCTATCTTAGAAGAAAATGCAGACGTTGTATACGGTTCCAGGTTCATGGAGCATCCCCATCCGGCCGGAATGAAAATGGCGTATTTTCTCGCAAACCGCTTCGGCACGTCTCTAACAAACATGCTGTGCGGCACATCGCTTACAGACAGCATGACGTGTTTCAAGGTGTTTAAAAAACGCGCTCTTCAGAGAATCTCTCTTGAATCCAAAGGGTTTGACATAGAACCTGAGATCACCGTTAAAATAAGCAAAGCGGGGTTTAAAATAAAAGAAGTCCCGATAGTCTACAATGCCAGGACGTTTAAAGAAGGCAAGAAAT
>JAGVFL010000008.1 GCA_020057645.1 Candidatus Omnitrophota bacterium | reverse complement strand
ATTCATTGCCCCTGACTTTAATTACTTTGGAATTTTCTACGTCAACAATCAATCTGCACCCTATTGGACATTCTATGCATGTTAATTTTTTTGAAGTCATATCTCGCGTCCCTCTAAGGTTACACTCTGACATTGTCAGAGTGTAACCTTAATATGTAATCTGCGGCAAGTTTGCCTGTAAGCATGCTATCTTTTGTAGCGGAATCCGCTACGTCATATATCTTGAAAGAATTGCCGCACACAAAAATCCCTGGCGCAGATGTTTTATTGCCTTCTATCCTGACCCCTGCCATCTCTATGAGCTCATTCTCAGGGATAAGACCCACTGACATCAATATGGTATCGCATTTGATTTCAAATGAAGTCCCTGAAATTTCATTTAAATTATCGTCCACTTTTACTACGCCTGCCTTTTCCACCCTATCTTTTCCGTAAATCCTGGATATCTTATGACTAAAATAAACAGGCACGTCAAAATCCTCCACGCATTGCGCCATGTTGCGCAGAAGCCCCCTGGACTCTTTTTGGATCTCAATAATAGCTTTTACCTTTGCGCCTTCCAGTATGAATCTCCTGGCCATAATAAGGCCTATGTCTCCCGAACCGACTATCACGGCTTCCCTGCCCGGCAGAAGGCCTTCTATATTTATCAATTTTTGCGCAAGGCCCGCTGAAAAAATTCCCGCAGGCCTTGTACCCTGTATATGCACCATCTCCCTTGTTTTCTCCCTACACCCTGTAGCCATGACTACTGCCTTTGCCCTGACGGTCTCAAGTTTCCCGGGCTTTAAAAATGCGACTGTTTTGTCATCTGTCAATTGAACTACGATCGATTTCAGGCTTAACTCTATGCTTGGAATGTTTTTAATCTTTTCAATAAACCTGCCGGCGTATTCAGGGCCTGTCAAAATTTCTTTAAAATAGCTAATCCCAAAACCTGTGTGCACGCACTGATTTAAAATCCCTCCGAGATACTGGTCTCTTTCAAGCAATAGAATGTCCTTTACGCCGTTTTCATGCGCTGAAACAGCGGCTGCCATGCCGGCCGGCCCTCCGCCGACTATGACCAACTCTCTCTTATCCATCAATTAAACCGCCTCCTTTTAGTATCTCTGAGCCTTTGCCTCTTTTCGTTATGCTTGTTAAAGGTATCTTGGTTTCTTCCGACAGGATTTTCATGATCCTGGTGGTGCAGAAACTTCCGTGGCACCGGCCTGCCTGGGCTCGAGTCCTGAATTTTATGCCGTCCATTGTCCTCGCACCATGCTTTATCGCATCCCTGATCTCTCTTGCTGAAACCATCTCGCACCTGCATACAATGTCTCCGTAGGCGCGATCTTTTTTAATAAGGCCTTTTGTTTTTGAAAATGGGATTGCGAATAGGTGTATTGTTTTTCCTTGATGGGCCCGGAATAAGAGTTTCTTTTTAAGCCCCAAGCCGTTATTTTGCAGGATATCTTTGACTAAAAGCGCTATTGCAGGGCTGGCTGTCAAACCCGGAGACTGGATACCTGCTACATTTATAAGTCCGGGCGCCTTTACTTCATGTCTTATAATAAAATCATCTCCTGCCGCAGGCCTGAGGCCTGCGAAATAAGCGATTATATCTTTATCGTCTATGGCCGGGATAAGCCGCCTGGCAGACATCAGGACCTTGCCAAGCCCGTTGTCAGAAGTAGCGAGGTCATCTTTGTCTTCAACCTCCTCTGCCGTAGGCCCTATCATGGGATTTCCGTCTGCCGTCTTTATAATCAAAACGCCTTTTGATATCTTAGACGGTAATGGAAAAATCAGATGCCTTGCCAGGTTTTCTTTTTTCTTGTCAAGGATAAACTCTTCGCCTTTGCGGGGTTTGATTTTAAAATCGTCTATACCCAGCATCCCGGATATGTCGTCCGCAAACAGGCCTGCAGCATTTATAAGATATCTTGTTTTAAACATGCCGGCGGAAGTATTTATCTCAAAATATTTATCGGCCCGAGTTATATTTATAACCTTTGTCTGAGCGTGGATCTCAACACCGTTTCGAACAGCGTTTTCCGCAAGGTCATATACCATGCGGTAAGGGCTTATGATCCCTGCCGTAGGCGCGTAAAGGCCGCGAACCGCTTCGCTATTGAGATTCGGCTCATGCTGTTTCAGCCAGGCCTTATCCACTATCTCCAGGCCCGGAACACCCAAGATCTCGGCCTCTTCTTTAAGGCGTAAAAGCTCTTTTGTTTCTTCCTCGTTAAAACTGACTATCAGCTCTCCTACTTCTTTAAAATCCAATCCTAATTCTTTTGATATCTTTCTTATGAGAAAATTTCCCTGCACGCATAATTTACCTTTTAAGGAATTCACAGGGTTTTGAGTCCCGGGATGGATGATTCCTGAATTTGATTTTGAAACGCCAAAGGCAGGCTCTTCTTCTTTTTCAAGAAGCGCGATATTTAATCTGTAGCGGGATAATTCCCTTGCAATCGAAGTCCCTGTTATCCCTGCCCCGATTATAGCTACGTCATATAGTTTCATTTAGTCAGCGTTTTATTAACTGCGGCAAGCCATTCTTTATAGTATTTTGAAGACAGGCTCTTCCTCATTAAAGGCCTGAAGGCCTTGTCTTTTTCCCAGCATTTTTTTATTTCTTTGGAATCTTTCCAATACCCAGCAGCAAGGCCTGCCAGATACGCGGCGCCCAGGGAAGTGGTCTCTATGACTTTCGGCCTGACCACGTTTATTCTCAGGATATCCGCCTGAAACTGGCATAGAAAATTATTTGCCGACGCGCCTCCGTCAATCTTCAGGTCTTTTATCTTTAAGCCGGAATCTTTCTGCATGGCTTCCAGGACATCTTTAGTCTGGTAACACATTGCCTCCAGCGCTGCCCTTACAATATGGTTAGCGTTAGTCCCTCTTGTTATCCCAAAAATAGCGCCGCGAGCGGCCTGATCCCAGTAAGGCGCGCCAAGGCCCGTAAGCGCAGGCACAAAATATACGCCCGCGTTATCCCTGACTGACGTTGCCATTTTTTCAGACTCACATCCGCAGGTTAAAAGTTTCAGGCCGTCCCTGATCCAATGGATGGCTGCCCCTGCGATGAATATCGCTCCTTCAAGCGCGTATACAGGTTCTCCAAAAACCCCGCATCCAATAGTAGTGATAAGCCCGTGCCTTGAAACAACTTTCTTCCTGCCTGTATTTAACAGCATAAAGCACCCTGTGCCGTATGTATTTTTCATAGTGCCGGGCTCAAAGCACGCCTGGCCGAACAAAGCTGCCTGCTGATCTCCGGCAATCCCTGATATGGGAATGCCTGCGCCTAGCTTTTCTATCTTTACTGTGCTTCCAAAGATACCGGATGATTTTTTAACCTTTGGCAGTATCTGCTCCGGAATTTTGAATTTCCTGAGAATCTCTTTGTCCCATTTCAGTTTTTCTATATTGAACAGCATTGTACGCGAGGCATTTGTATAATCAGTGGCGTGAATCTTACCGCCTGTCAATTTCCATAAGACCCACGCGTCAGTAGTGCCAAATAATAATTTTCCGCTTTCGGCTTTCTTTAAAGCGCCTTTTACGTTTTTTAAAATCCATTCTATCTTGGTGGCTGAAAAATACGCGTCTATCGGAAGGCCTGTCCTTTTTCTAAAGAATTCTTTCTCGCCTTTTATAGCTTTAAGCCGGTCGCATCTGGGGGCAGTGCGCCTGCACTGCCACACAATGGCATTGTAAACAGGCCTGCCCGTATTTTTATCCCACACAACAGTTGTCTCGCGCTGATTGGTGATCCCT
>JAGVFL010000127.1 GCA_020057645.1 Candidatus Omnitrophota bacterium | reverse complement strand
TTCAGGACGTTATCTTTTACCCCTGCCATGCCTTTTTTCCGCATCAGATCTATCCATGGGCTTTACCTGTTTGGTCTTGGCGCCATAGACGCAATCTATCTTCATGCCTTTAAAATATTTCTTTATGACGTTCATCTCAGACTTTGAAAGAGGCTTTTCAGCGCACTCACGGAGCGGCGTATTGAGCTGGACCTCTTTTATCCCGAGCTTTACCGCCATCTTGGCTATCTCCCTCGCGTAAGCTTTATTTTTTTTAACCAGCATGACCTGCAAGGCCAATCGGCCTTTGTACATCGCGCTGAATTTCTTTATGCCCTTCACGATGTCACCGAACCTTATGCCCGGGGAAGGCCTGTTTATGTCTACAAAAAGGTCTTCAGCGTTGGCGTCGAATTTGAGCAGGACGAAATCCGCATGCGAGAGATCATCCTGCACGTCGGATCTATCTATCAGCGAGGCGTTGGTTATGACAGCGATCTTTTCTTTCCTCATCTTCTTGATCCGATTTATCATGCTGCCTAAATTTTTAGCCAGGGTAGGCTCCCCGTTTCCGGAAAAAGTAATGTAGTCTATTTTCAGATTCCTCGGCAGGGTAGATATCTCTCTCAATATGACTTCCGTAGGCGCGAAGATTTTTCTTTCGGAGCTGAAAAGCATGGTCTCGCCTATCTGGCAGTAAGAGCAGTCATACGTGCAGATCTTATCCTCCTGGGATAACGGGTCTATTCCCAGGGAGCTCCCTAACCTCCATGAAGAAACCGGGCCATAAATATACTTGAATTTTTTCATATTATCTATTATAACATACTTGGAGGTGTTTATGGCGAAAAAAGCTGTAATATTATTAGCTACAGGATTTGAGGAGATAGAAGCGGTTACTGCGATTGACATACTAAGAAGGGCAGGGATAGAGATTATTATTGCCGGGCTTGAGGGTACCGGCATTACAGGCTCGCACGGGATAACAGTAACTGCGGATAAAAAATTAAGCGATTTAAAGCCTGATTTTGACGCGGTGATTATTCCCGGAGGAGGGCCGGGGGCAATGCATCTTCACAATTCAAGCGAGGTTAATGATTTTATTAAAACTATGAATTCCAAAGGCGCTTTGATCGCGGGCATATGCGCTGCTCCTGCAGTGGTGTTGGCGCCTTTAGGAATATTGGATAATAAGGCTGCCACGTGTTATCCCGGGGATCAGGTTGATTTTGGGAAAAGCACGAGATATAAAAATAAGGCTGTCGTGGCGGACGGAAATATTATAACAAGCCAGGGGCCGGGCACTTCAATGGAATTCGCGTTCGCTATAGTTGAAAAACTTATAGGATCAGAAACAGTAAAAAAACTTAAAAAACACGCGCTGGCGGATTAACCCTTTGACGCGCTTCGCTTGCTCAGGATAAATCCTTCGGCGAGCCGCCCGCTACCCATCCTGTTGAAAAGGCAGCTTGCAGGTTATATCCGCCTGTCTTACCGTCCACGTCAATGAGCTCTCCCGCAAAATAAAGCCCTTTTACGATTCTGGATTCCATGGTCTTCGGATCTATCTCTTTTACTGATACCCCGCCGCAGGTGACCATTGCCTCCTGTATCGGCCGCACAAATAACACGGTCATCCTGAAGTCTTTTAATTTTCCCGCAATGATCCTTCTTTCTTCTATTGAGACCTGGCTCAGCCTCTTATCTCCATCAAAGCGCATGGCTTCCAGAATCCTTCTTACTAGCCTCGCGGGCACGAATTCTTTCAGGGCGTTGCTTATTTTTCTGGCAGGGAAATCTTTGAATTCCTTCTGAAAAGCCTCCTCCAACGCAGCGGCGCTCATCTCAGGCTTAAAATCTATTGAAAGAAAAACCCTTTTAGCTCCTTCCAAGGCATCGTATATTATGGCGCTCATGTGCATTATAATAGGCCCGGAGATACCGAAATGCGTGAATATCATTTCTCCGCGGCCTTCGTGGATAAGCAAATTATCTTTATAGACAGATACGGCCGCGTCATCAAACGATACGCCCTGCCATTCTTTTAAAAAATTTGATTTTAATATAACGCCTGTCAGCCCTGGCCTCGGCTTCATCACAGTGTGGCCTAATTTTTTCGCTATATGAAAACCAAAACCGGATGAACCTGTCCGGGGATATGACAACCCTCCTGCAGCGAGTATGACCTTTTTCGCGCTGAAAATAGTATTGTCCTTTGCGATAACGTCGAAAACGTCTCCTCGTTTTATCACGTCCAGAACTTCCTTCCTGTATACAATCTTACACCCTGAATCCTTTACGTACTTTACAAGTATGGCCAGGACATCCGATGCCTTGTCAGTTATGGGAAAAACCTTTCCGCCGCGCTCTACCTTAAAATCAAGCCCTCTTTTCCTGAAAAATCTCAGAAGTTCCTTATTGAAAAATACGCTGAAGGCGTTTCTCAGGAATTTTCCGGATTCGGAAAAATTGCTTATAAAATCTTCCACACGCTCGCAGGTATTCGTGATATTACATCTGGCGCTTCCTGATAAAAGTAATTTTTTTCCGGAGGAATCGGTCTTTTCGATAAGGAGGGTATTATTGCCCAGTTCAGCTGAACGACCGGCTGCCATCATGCCGCTAGGGCCCGCGCCTATAACTATTACGTCAAACATTCATCCTCTTCGTAACCACGACCGTAGGGCAGGTTTAAACCTGCCCTACGGTCTTATATTTGCGAGAATATCAAGGCCTAATTTTTTAAACATCTCCCGCAATTTAGCAGTAGGTAAACCTAGGACATTGAAATAAGAACCTTTTATATTGTCAAAAATAAACGAACCTACGCCTTCTATTGAAAATCCGCCTGCCTTGTCGTACGGGCCGAGCAATTTAAAATACTTCGGGATTTCACTGCCCTTGAGCTTTTTTACAGTGACTAGGGATTTTTCGTAATCCGAAACAATATTTCCTTTTTTGGCGTCTATGACGCAAAGCCCTGTATAGACTGAGATGGTCTTTCCGGACATTTCTTTCAGCATCTTTTTGGCGTGGCTAGCGTCTTTGGGCTTGCCGATTATTTTGGCGCCGAGGAGCACCACTGTATCCGCGCCTATCACGTA
The DNA here is from genome assembly GCA_020057645.1 of Candidatus Omnitrophota bacterium. Taxonomy (GTDB): domain Bacteria; phylum Omnitrophota; class Gorgyraeia; order Gorgyraeales; family Gorgyraeaceae; genus UBA10183. Next base: position 4,424 of record JAGVFL010000127.1, on the reverse strand, counting down.
TCCGGATTTAAGATTTTTAGCGACTGCCTCAGCTTTTATCCTGGCGTTTATCATCGCCACTTGCTCCGGGAGCTTGCTGATAGTCATATATTCCGCGGCATTACTCGGTATTACCTTATGAGCGATGCCGCAAGAAGCAAGTATCTCGCGCCTTCTCTTTGAACTGGATGCCAGTATGATGTTCATGGTTATATTAATATACCCTGAAAATTAAAATATCTCAAGTGTAATTTAAAGCAAAGACCTCTAAGTTTACACTTTGACATTGTCAGTTTGTCAACTAAGGCTTGAAGAGGAAGTTTTTGAAGGCCCATGGGGTTTTCTTGTCAAGATACGAGGAAGAGTTTTCCTTGAAGAATACCTGATAGTTTTTGAAAGGCGTCCAATCTGACGGCTCTGAGATGAATTTTCCGAGATATGGTTTTGTGATCTTCAGTATGTATTCATGGGGAAGCTCGTCAGGCTCAAGCACGCCCTGATCAGGATTTTCTATGGCCCACATGATCCCTGAAACAATCCCTATGGCTACCTGCAGTGTAGTGGCGTTCTGATGTGGCACCAGGCGTCTGGATTCGCCTATACTCAAGATACTGCCTGTCCACCAGGAGCTATAACGGTGGCCCATGATAAGGGCGCCCAATGTGTCTGAGCCTTTGACTATCTCGTCGTTCATTATCCGTATCTTAGGCTGTAATTCATAATTCCTGCATCTTAATTCATAAAGCGAGGAAAGCGTGTCATCAGAAGGCATGTACGCGTAGTGGACAGTCGGGCGGTACACGGCCCTTCCTTTTTTCCACACAGTAAGCCTGTCTGAAATCGTAAATGCCTCCGCGTGCCTTACAACCATGCCCACGATCTCGCCGTAAGGCACCCAGGACCTGACCCATGTATTCATTCCCATGCGCGAAAGAAATATCTGATTCCTCGGCCCGACCTCAGGCACGTTGGCCAGTTCAGGAAGCTCGTTTTCGTGCGTGCCCCAACCGATCTCAGCCGGAGAAATCGCTTCTTCCCTGAGGCCTTCTATGCTCCAGGTACCTACAAACTCATCCACCTGTTTCGGAATTTCAGAAATCTGAGTGTCTCTCTCGCTGCAATGTATGACCTTTATGCCGAGCTTCATGCTGAGCTCTGGAAACTTATCTTCCTTTAAAAACCTCTCTATAATCTTTTCGTCTTTCTTTGAAACAACCTTATCTTTAAGGACTTTGGAGGCTATGTCCACGATGCCCTTTTTTGTAAAATGCGAGATGAGCCCGGGGTTAGCTCCGTGGTTCAGGATAGCCGTGGTAGCCTTCTGTTCGTTATTCCATTTGGAAATCATTTTCCAGATCTCCATCTGCTTGTAATAAAGGGATTTTTCAAAAGGCGTTTTCTTGTCTATATTCGCGTACGGGTCCCATTCCTCAACCGACGTATTGGCGTACAAAACTTTATTATCGTGGCACCAGTTAAGCATGCTTGTTGATTCTATGTTCCACGCAAGGTCTATAAGAAGTCCTCCGGGAGAAAGATGCCTGGACAGGGTCCTCGCTATATTTATGGGAGTGATCCTCTCCTGGAAATACTTCACGCCCTTTTTTATCCAGGGGCTCAATTCCGAGCGTTTATCCGCAAAATCAATGACCGTGATATTTTTATAAGGGATGTCGATATGCTTCAAAAGAAGGGGCAGGCAGCATCTTCCGACAGAACCAAACCCTATTATCAGGACTTTATTTTTGAATTTCATCATGATTTTCTTCTTTCTTTTCTTCGTTCAGTTTACAACAATTTTACATTTATGTCAAACATAGTAAAAATTTTATTTGATAAAAAATTTTTTTTTGATAGAATAAGTGAAGTCGTGACTTATGTTCACTCGTTTCGCTCGTTCCATAAGTCACGTGCTCATTTGAGGAGGAATGGTGGAGTTCAAAGGAAAAATTCTTGTTATCGGATGCGGTTCCGTATCCCAGTGCGCAATACCGCTTATATTAAAACTCATAGATGCCCCGCCGAGAAATATCACCATAATGGATTTTATTGACAATAGGCCTCGCGTAAAAGACAGCCTTGATAAAGGCGTAAAATACGTGATTGACCGCGTCACCATCGAAAACTACGACAGGCTGTTGAGAAAATATATAGGGCGGGGGGATTTGATAATCGACCTGGCATGGAACATAGACTGCATCGCCATGCTTCAGTGGTGCAGGGATAATCAAGCGCTTTACGTGAACACGTCCGTTGAGGTGTGGGATCCTTACAAAAAAAGCGCTAGTAATGATCCTACTGACATGACGCTTTACGTGAGGCAGATGGAAATACGCGAGCTTATTAAAAAATGGGGCGATAATAACGGGCCGACCGCCATTGTAGATCATGGGGCAAATCCGGGTCTCGTATCGCATTTCACGAAAATAGCCCTGGAAGATATCGCTAAAAAAATTGTAGGGGAGGGTTTAAAACCCTCCCCTACAAAACCGAAGGATAAACGTATAAGGATATTGAAAGAAGCCCTGCAGAATAAATATTATCCTGAGCTTGCCAGAAGTTCCGGCGTCAAGGTCATACATATAAGCGAGCGCGACACGCAGATAACGGATAAACCGAAAGAGGTAGGCGAATTCGTAAACACGTGGAGCATTGAGGGGTTCTTTGAAGAAGGCATTGCTCCGGCTGAGATGGGCTGGGGAACTCATGAGAAAAATATCCCTGAGGGAGCGTGTTTTCATAAGACAGGTCCTAAAAATCAGATCTGCCTGGAAAACATGGGGGTAAATACGTGGGTTAGGTCATGGGTGCCCGACTGCGAGATAGTAGGCATGGTCATCAGGCACGGCGAGGCATTCGGAATATCAGACAGGCTCACGGTCTGGAACAATAAAGGAAAAGCTGTTTACCGCCCGACTGTTCATTACGCGTATTGCCCATGCGACGCCGCGATAAATTCGCTGCGCGAGCTTGAGATGAGAAGATATAACCTCCAGAAAAACCAGAGAATAATGAACAATGAAATTATAAAAGGCGAGGACAGATTAGGAGTGCTATTAATGGGCCACAATTTTAATTCATGGTGGACAGGAAGCCTGTTGGACATCAAAGAAGCCAGAAAATTAGTCCCTAACCAGAACGCTACTACCCTGCAGGTCGCCATATCCGTAGTAGCCGCGGCCAGGTTGATGATTGAAAATCCGAACAAGGGTTTTAACCTGCCGGACGATCTGCCACACGAAGATATAATGAAAATAGCAAAGCCATACCTGGGGCCTTTTATTTCAAAACCGGTTGACTGGACGCCGCTTAAAAATTACAATAAGACCTTCAGGACGCTGGGCCTTAAAAAACCTAAGGAGAGGGACATCTGGCAGTTCACGACGTTCCTTACGTCTAAATCATGAATAAATCGGGCGGCATAGAAAATCTGATACGCAGGATGATCAAGAAACACTCCTCTCCTCTCATGCTCATACAGGAGGGCGCGCTTGAGAAACAATTCAGGATTTTCAGCAAAGCCCTGCCTGAGGTCACGCCTTACTACGCGATAAAGGCAAACCCGTTTCCAGGGATCATTAAAAAGTTTATTGAATTAGGCGCGGGTTTTGACGTGGCCAGCGCGAACGAGATGAATACAGTCATGGAATTCGGCGCGAGCCCTGAAAAAATAATATTCGCGAATACAATAAAATCAAACGAAGACATAAGATCTGCTTACAAGAAAAAAGTAAAGCTCATGACCTTTGACAACGAGCCGGAATTATACAAGATCGCGAAAGCCTGCCCGGGCGCGAGAGTCATCATAAGAATAAAAGTGGCAAACATCGGAAGTATCGTAGAACTTTCCCTCAAATTCGGAGCGGACCCGGAACAATCGATATCCCTGCTCAAAAAAGCAAGGTCGTTAGGATTAAAGCCCATGGGCGTGAGTTTTCACGTAGGATCGCAATGCACTAATGCTGAAAATTATTTACAGGCCCTTGAGGTATCTTCCGCGATATTCAACGAGGCAAAACAATCAGGGATATTCTTAAACATATTGGATATAGGCGGTGGATTCCCGATAAAACATTTTGAACGCGACAGCCACCTTACGTTTGAGCGCATGGCGAGCCAGATAAGAAAAAAATTACAGAGGCTCTTTGATAAAAACGTGAAATTCATCGCTGAGCCCGGCAGGTTTTTCGCAGGCCCTGCCGGAATACTGATAACGCAGGTAATAGGAAGGGCTTTCAGGAATAATAAAAACTATTATTATTTAAATGACGGCCTATACGGCGATTTTTCAGGCATAGTATTTGATCACTGTAAATATGAATTCAGGACTTTAAAAAGGGGCCAAAGATTCCTGAGCACCCTGGCAGGGCCTACGTGTGATTCATTCGATACCATTTCTTTAAGCGAAGACCTTCCTGAACTTGACGTGGGTAATGTTGTCTATG
>JAGVFL010000032.1 GCA_020057645.1 Candidatus Omnitrophota bacterium | reverse complement strand
TTCATGACATCATACATCCCGACACCGCGCCTCTCTAAATCCCCTTCTATCCTGAATTTCGGATTAGCGCTCGGCACAACCCTGACATTCCAGCCCGGCGAGTCCTTTTTTGTGCCGGGTTTTCTGATTGCAAATATCTCCGTGGGAGTCCTTTCTCGTGGCCTTCGCAGAAAGGGCACTCCATCTCAGGCTCTTCCCCGTGTTCGATATTAAAATCGTTCGGCCTCTTAGCCCTCTCGGTAGATATTATAACCCATCTTCCTATTACAGGATCCCGTCTTAATTCAGGCATAATGCAATTTGCTCCTAATGTAATGGATGAATTATATCATAAAAAATTATATGCGCAAGAGAAAAAAATAAAACAAGTTTACAAACTGACAATGTCAAAGTGTAAACTTATTTAGCTGCTTATGGCCCGCTATAAACTCTTCTGCGGTCATTCTACGCGAACCTTCTAATTGAAGTTCTTCTATTTTTAGAACGCCTTTGCCTGTTCTAACCAGTATGCCATTTTTATTACTATCTAATATGACGCCTGGGTTACCTTTGGTCCACCTGTCAGGTGAGCCAGATGGCTCACCTGACAGGTGGACAGGTATTGAATCAATGACTGACCTTGCTTTCCATATCTTGAGAATCTTTTTATCCAAATGCGTAAAACATCCGGGCCATGGCGCAAAAGCCCTTATTCTATTGTAAATTTCATCCGCGCTTTTAGCCCAGTCAACCAGACCGTCTTCTTTTTTTAATTTAGGGCCGTAAGTGGCCTTACTATTATCCTGCGCTGTAAATTCAACCTCATCATCTTTAATCAGCTTTATAGCATCCAGTAAAAGATCTGCCCCTTTTATGGAAAGTTTTTTCGTTAATGCGATAGCGTCATCCAACTCGCCTATGGACAGGGTATCTTTAAGCGCGATATCCCCTTCGTCCATCTTTTCATTCATGCGCATGATGGTTACGCCTGTTTCTTTTTCTCCGTTGGCAATTGCCCAGTTAATAGGGGCTGCTCCTCTATATTCAGGCAAAAGCGAGGCGTGGATGTTAAGGCAATATAATTTTGGCAAGGATAACACTGCTTTTGACATTATCTGGCCGAAACTTACCACAATGAACAAATCAGCGTTAAATTTTTTCAGGAATTCTATGGATTCTTCGGAATTTACTTTAGCGGGCTGGAATGCCTTGATCCCGAGTTCCTCGGATTTTAATTTTACAACGGTCGGCGCCATTTGAAGAGATCTGCCCTTCTGCCTGTCAGGCTGCGTAACCACCAGGACTATCTCTTCGCTCTTAGCAAGTTTCTCCAAGATAGGCGCGGCAAAACTTGAACTCCCGAAAAATACTATTTTCATATCGCCATCCCGCCGCTTCCCCAAGTTGACAAACGGACAATGTCACTTTGTCAACTTGATCAAAATTTCATGCAGACCTTTGCGCCAAGCTGCTTTATAATCTTCCTGCGCTTTAAAAATCCTATCTTATCTATAAAAAGTATGCCGTCCAGATGGTCTGTTTCGTGCTGTATTATCCTGGCAAGAAGGCCGTCTGCGTTTATTTTTAATATATCCCCGTCAAGGTTAAGCGCTTCTACTGTAATGAATTCCGGCCTTGCAACATCGCTAGAGATGCCCGGCAGGCTCAGGCAGCCTTCGCAAAAATTTACATTGCCTTTTTTCCGGGTTATCCTTGGATTTATAAGGACTAGCGCGGCCTTTTTATCATTATCAACATTTTCGACAACTATGATACGCTTAGAGATGCCTACCTGAGGGGCTGCCAGGCCAACCCCGCTAGCGGAGCGCATCGCCTCTATCATGCCATAAGCGAGCTTGCGCTCATCATCGCCCAATTTTCCGACATGCCTGGCCTTCTTCCTTAAAACAGGATTCGGGTATATCTTTATATATAGCTTTGCCATATGTTTTTATATTTTATCACACCTCTTCCATCTTGACAATCATATAAGATTAGTATAAAATTAATGCTATAATGAACGAGCAAGAATTAAAAGAGTTTTATAACAACGGGCTCCTGGCATTCGAAAAGCAAAATTACGATTACGCCATCGATATTTTTTCTCAGATAATATCAGCCCGATACGACCATCTGGAAGCCAGGCGCTATCTCCATCTTTCTCTTCAAAAAAAGGCAGGGGGTTCCAAGCCTTCTCTTGCCGGTTCTGTAAATAAACTTTTCCTTTTAATTCAGGCTAACGCTATGTTGAAAAAAGACAACATATCGGGCTGCCTTGAAATATTGGAAAAGATAATGGCCGCTAATCCTAACGATTCTGAAATATTAAAAAAAATAGCTGATATATTTTATAAAAAAGGTATGACCATGCACGCGATAAACAATCTGGAAGAAGCAAAGACAGTTAATCCAAAAGACATAGACGCGCTTAAAAAACTCGGCGAACTATACGTAAAAAAAGAAGACTATCATAATGCCAAATCAGCTTATGAATCAGCTCTTAAAATAGACCCCAATGATACTGAAGTCCTTAAATCTCTAAAAAATCTTGACGCCCTCGGCACCATGAAGCGTGAATTTAGAAGCTAACACGGGTCTACATCCACTGTTACAATAATCCCTGAACTTTTATTCTTATCCAGCGCCTCTTTTAAAATAACAATAATATTTTCCGCTGTTTCCGACCTAAGAAATATATTCCACCTGTACATGCCTTTCATTTTTGAGATCGGGGAAGGGGCAGGCCCAAGGATTTCTATTTTTTTAGATTTGTTTGCCTTTTCAAGGATAGCCTTTAAATTATCGCTTGCCTTAAAAACCTTTTCTTCTTTTCTGCCCCTGAGAGTCAGGCTGACCATATGACAGAACGGCGGAAGGTATAATTCTTCGCGCAGGAATATTTCTTTATCATAAAATGTATTATAGTCGTGGGTCTTGGCTGCCTGAATAGAATAGTGCTGCGGCGTATAGCTCTGTATTATTACCCTGCCTCCCAGATCGCTTCTCCCTGCGCGGCCTGCAACCTGCGTCAATAAATTAAACGTGCGCTCGGCTGATCTGAAATCAGGCAGGTTTAAAGCCGTGTCAGCTGATATTACCCCTACAAGCGTAACCTTTGGAAAATCCAGCCCCTTGGCTATCATCTGAGTGCCTATCAGAATATCTATCTGCCCGTCCTTAAATCTTGAAAGCGTTTTATCGTGGCTGCCGCGCTTGCGGGTAGCGTCAGTATCCATGCGCTCTATAATAGCTGCCGGGAAAAGCCTGTGCGCTTCGCTTTCGACTTTTTCCGTGCCAAGGCCCCAGTATTTCAGGTAGCTGGCATTGCACTCAGGGCATATCTCAGGAGGAGCCATGGTAAAATTGCAATGATGGCACACAAGTTTTTTCTTATCAAAATGATACGTGAGGCTGACGCTGCAGCGTTTGCATTTAATTACATAGCCGCATTTCCTGCAGTTTATAAATGTTGAAAAGCCCCGTCTGTTTAAAAAAAGTATGACTTGTTTTTTTTCAGCTATATCTTTTCCTATCCATTCCTTGAGCTTCTGGGAAAATATGGGAATTTTCTTGGCCCTTGTCATTTCTTCGCGCATGTCAACTATGTCAACCGCGGGCAAAAGCCTTGAATCTATCCTTTCAGAAAGTTCAATAATGGTAAACTTTCCTTTTTTAGCCGCATGGAAAGATTCTAACGACGGGGTGGCGCTTCCCAGTATTACGACGGCATTTGAAAGCTCTGCCCTTTTTATTGCCACGTCTCTCGCATTATACCTGGGCACGTCCTCCTGTTTATAAGACGTTTCATGCTCCTCGTCCACGACTACCAGCCCCAGATCTTTAACAGGCGCGAATATGGCTGAACGCGCGCCTATGATAATCATGGCTTCGCCTGAACTTATTCTTTTCCATTCGGAAACTCTCTTGGAGCCGAGAAGCCTTGAATGCAGCACTGCTATTTTATCTCCGAATCTTGCTTTAAAACGCGCTACTGTCTGAGGCGTAAGCGAAATCTCCGGGACAAGTATTATGCTGGAAAGCCCGAGCTCTAAAGCATAGGCTATTGATTGAAGATAAACCTCTGTTTTTCCGCTTCC
>JAGVFL010000002.1 GCA_020057645.1 Candidatus Omnitrophota bacterium | reverse complement strand
TGTCAGAAACTTAGAAATCATTGGCGAAGCCGCAAAGAATATACCGCAGGATATAAAGAGAGATCACCCTGATATTGAATGGAAAAAGATCGCTGGACTTAGAGATATATTGGCACATGAGTATTTTGGCATAGATTTGGAAATATTGTGGGATATCGTTAAGAATAAACTCCCTGAATTAAAGGCCAAAATTACCCGCTTATTGAAATGAGCAAAATTTTTTTATATATATACTTTACAAATAAGTTAAGTTGGATATATTTTTTATCTTTAAACTTGACAAATAGGTTAAGAAAGGAGGGAGAGATGAATCTTATGACGCCAATAGAAACAGCAGAATATTTAAGGGTATCAGTAAATACGCTTTATAAGTGGAACTCCATAGGAGTATTGCAGCCTATTAAGCTCGGCGGCATAAAATATTGCAAGGAAGATTTGGATAAGCTGATAGAGGGTAGGAAAAGGAAGGGCTAATGGCTTCGATTTATAAGAAAGATGGCAGTCCTTATTGGTGGATTTGTTATTGTGTAGAAGGAAATAAGCGCGATAAGAGCTTGAAGGTCCGCAATAAAGATGCTGCCATACGGCTTCGTAATAAACTTGAAGAACAGATTGCGCTAGGAGAAGCAGGGCTTTTTGTCCAGGATGAAAAGTCTATAGATGAATTTACACTGATTTTTACTGATTATATTTCAAAAAGAAATAGCGCAGGGACATTAGATAGATATTCAAGGAGCGCAAAGCTATTTACAGGCTATCTTAAAAAGAACCATCCGGATGTCAGGATGATCTCAAGCATAAGGGGCCAGCATATAGAACAATATATAACATATCGCAGAGAGTCAATTTGTATAAAGACAGCAAATAACGAGCTAAGAGCTATAAAGAGATTTTTGAATGTGGCGAAACAACTGAACTATGCAAAGAATAATCCGGCTGTTGGCATAAAAGAAGTCGACGAGGCGCAGAAACCGCCGAGTTATTATACAGAGGATGATATTAAACTTATACTGGAGAAGGCAGGGGGCAAATTAAAGGCAATGATTATGCTCCTTTTACAGACAGGGATGCGTAAGGGAGAGATAAATAACCTGGAGTGGAGTGATATTGATTTTGAAAATAAGACTGTCTCTATTAATATAAAGGAAGGCTGGAGTCCAAAAGATAAGACTTATCGCAGATTACCGCTATATGAGGAAAGCCATAAGGCCCTGACAGAGCTAAAGCCAGAAGGGAATGGATATATTTTTGGAAAGCCTGACAGACATTTAGATAGGACATTTAAGAAGTTTTTTGATAAAATAGGTGTCAAAGGCAGTGTTAGGAAATTCAGGGATACTTATGCAAGCTATTCTTTGGCTTGCGGGATGCCTTTGCAAAATTTAAAAGATAATCTTGGGCATTCTGATATAAGGACGACGCAAATATATTTACAAGTAGTCCCAAGGATAAAAAGCGAGGGGATAAAAACTTTATTTAATGGTTGGAAGTGAAAAATTTTCCTACAATTTTCCTACAATAATAAGGATTTTGTATTCAATGGTGCGGAAGGAGGGAGTCGAACCCTCAAGGGATAACCCATACGCTTCTGAGGCGTACGCGTATGCCAGTTCCGCCACTTCCGCATTAATAGTGAAATAAGTATACCTTCATTTGACCTGCCTGTCAATTACCTTGATTTATGGCGTATTTTTTGGTATAGTAAATCCTGCTAATATGGAATATAATTCTGTTATTACCAATAGGTCAGCCAGGCGGGATTTTTTTATAATAGAGACTTTGGAGGCAGGCCTTGAATTGAGAGGCACAGAGGTAAAGTCAATACGCTCAGGAAAGGCTAGCCTGGCCGAGAGCTTTGCAAAGGTTGAAGAAGACGAGATTTTTCTTTATCATATGCATGTAAGTCCTTATGAATATGATAGTAAAGAACAAGATGCCCTAAGGCCGAAGAAATTACTTTTACATAAGAAACAAATAGAATATTTATCGAGCCAGGTTTTACAAAAACGCCTGGCGCTTATTCCGTTAAAGACTTATTTTAAGAACGGGTTTGTAAAGGTTGAGCTAGGCCTGGCGCAGGGCAAGAAGCAATACGATAAGCGCGAGTCAATAAGAAAAAGAGAGTCAGATAGAGCTTTGGCAAGGGCAAAGAGAAGTAAATTAAAATAAAGAAGGGGGGCGAAAGGTTTCGACTTTGATAGGCTTGATAAGAGCAGCATGTTGAGGTTGCGAGGAGGCCTCATTAAACACCTTGCACAAATTAAACGCCAACTACAATGCAGTAGCTGAAGCGGAAGCGATCCTTGCTTCCAGCGAGGCGGTAGCTGTTGCCTAATTAGGCAACCCGTTTACAGGTCTTGCCTGCGGGACCTGATAAACGCCGTTAGCAGGCTGGTTTGCCGACTTTATGTTTTTTAGCGGCTGACGAGGAGCATAGAAAAGACTTTGTTTGATATTATCCCGTTCGCCGGAGAATATCAAGCGAGACTAATAGGCGAACTAAACATGTAGATACTCTTGTTGGGATATTGAAGGACGCGGATTCGAATTCCGCCGCCTCCACCACATTGACCAATTCGAAACCTTGTACCTGTCATCCAATAGGGCAAGGGTTTGAATCCCGGTGTGAGCCACGTAATAAGGCTTGAATTTTTTCTCGCCGTCAACAATACTATAAAAATCCTCATTACTATCAGAGACCGGCTCAAGCTGTATGGTCCCCAAAAGGGCTTTTAGAGCCAAAGCGGAAGAACAGGTGTTTTTATCCAGTGTCTGGTGGAGATTCTCCAGCCTGTCTTTTATCCATTCTTTCGGGGGAGCCTTAAAGGTATTCTGCTTCTGAAATTCCAAGGATTTAATGTCTTCTTTTAAGTTCTCGCTTTTTATCTCTACTTCTTTTAACGCTTCGGATACGGCCTTTGAGAAATTGATCTTCCCCCGAAAAAGTGGACACAACGAAGAGTTGGTGGTAGCATAACTGCCGGCTCTATAACAGGAGGTGTCCAATGGATGGGGAAAGGCGTAAG
>JAGVFL010000081.1 GCA_020057645.1 Candidatus Omnitrophota bacterium | reverse complement strand
TGGTGACTGACGGAATCCCGCATAATTTTGATACAAAAAAACCTACCACCTGCGTAATCCTTGTCTGGCTGTGCACGACGTTTATGCCGAGTCTTTTCGATATCTTTGAAATTTCAAAAATAGCCCTGAAAACCTTCGGGCTCAATTCAGATTTTGTAGAAATATCCGCATTGATATGAGAAATGCCGGCGCGCTCCAGTTCAGGCATAAGCGTGCCGCCGCTTGAAGCAACGTGCACCTCATGGCCTTTTAACTTTAATGCCTTCGCAAGCGAAACAGTATACGTGCTGATTCCGCCGATATTAAGATGTGTGGTGAGTAATAAAATACGCATATTTGCCTAAATCTTAACCTTCTCTATCTTTTGAATTATAAGTTTATACACTTCTTCTACGCTGATACTTTCCATGCACGCGTTGCTTTTGCATTTGGATTTATAGCATGGGCTGCATTTTAAATCTTTTCTTATCGCAATCCCTTTCTTATCCGGTTCAAAATGCCTGGCAGGGTCGGTCGGGCCAAACAACGCTATAAAATCAGTGCCCATGCTTGAAGCAATGTGCATAGGAGCGCTGTCACCTGTCAGAAAAACCCTGCATCTTTTTATCAGGGCGCCAAGCTGCGTTATAGACGTCCGGCCAACCGCATTCACGGGTTTTGTAGCGGAGATCTTTATAAAATCTTTCGCTATATCCTCAGCATCCTTTGATCCTGTCAGAACCACCCTTATATCTTTTTCAGCCAGCATGTCAGAAAGCTTTGCAAACTTTTTCAAAGGCCATCTCTTTGTCTCCCATCTGGGGCTGGAACCGATATTAATTCCGACCAGCGCCTGGCTGCTATTGACCCACGCATTTTTCAATAGGTTATCTATGTACAAAAAATCTTCTTTGGAAGGCCATATCTCTAGATACGTGGAAGCGCCCGAAGTATTAATCTTCATGCTCTTAAGTATCCTGAATTGTTCGGCGAGAGGCGTAGCTTTTATATTAAGATATTTTATGCCCTTATTCACGCAAAAACTTAGCTTGCCTTTGCCGTTATGGTAACCGAATCTCTCCGGAATAGCGCCAAGCCATGAAATCACATGACTGGTTCTATTGTTCTGAAAATCTACGGACATATCAAAATTCCTGCGCCTTAAAACACCGGCTGTTTTCAATAACCCTTTTAAACCTTTGTCGCGGCCTTTTCTATCATAGAGAATAAGTTCATCTATATAAGGGCAGTTTTTAAGTATGTGCTTGGAATCAGGCCCTATTAAAACGCTTATATGAGCGTCCGGAAAATTATTTCTCAATACCCTCAAACTCGGGACTATAAGTATCACGTCGCCTATTGCGCCAAACTTTATAACAAGTATATTCTTCTTTTTAAGCGCCTCCTCATAGACCTTAATGGTATTCTCCGCCATCTTTGCGAGGCTGTATTCCCGCTCTACTTTTTTTCTGGCTTCTATTGCAAGGTTTTTGGATAAATCCCTGTCTTTTAACACCATTATTATTGAATTCGCCATTTCAAGTATATCTCCCGGCCTCACCAGTATTCCCGTGTGGCCGGGCTCTATGATCTCTATTGCGCCTCCTATGGCCGTGGCTATGACGCTCACACCGGCCGCGCCTGCTTCTATGATCACTCTTCCAAATGCCTCCCGGCCTATTGACGGGAGCACCAATAGATCAAGTTCGGACATGATCTTTGGTATGTCATATTGATCTCCCATAAATTCCACGGATCTTTCTATCTGAAGCTGTTTCGCAAGGGTTTTTAACTTTTCCATATATCCCGGTTTATCTTTTGGCGCGTCTCCTACGATTAAAACTTTAACTCTAGGGAATAGCCTTATAACTCTTGCTATTGCCTGAAGAAAAAATCCATGGCCTTTTATAGGGGTAACCCTGCCTATGACCCCTATTTTATATTCTGACTTTGAAGAAGTGCTAGGCATATTGAATTTAAATTTATCAAGGTCCACGCCTCTAGGAATCAACCTAACCCTTTCGTGAGGCACTTTAAAATCTTCTATCATGTGCCGAGCTATAACAGAACTTGCCACAATCACAAACCTTGCCCACCCTGTTACCCGGCTTATAAAATGGTTTGAATAATACCCGTGAGCTGTTGTAATGAATTTAGCCCCCGTATGCCTTGCCGCAAAAAACGCTATAATATTCGGAACGCGGGAACGGCTATGCACGATATCTATCCGCTCATCCCTTATAATGGATTCTAATGTTTTAATGGAGCTAATTATCGTAAACAAAGATTTTTTATGGACGCTCAGCTCTATATGCTTAACGTTCATTTCTATTAAATTTTTTACAAGTTTTCCTCCTCCGGATACGACAATAACCTTATGGCCTTTTTTTATAAGCTCTTTAGACAAATCAATAGTGCCTGTCTCCACTCCTCCTACGTCAAGTTTTGGAAGAATCTGCAAAATATTCATAAAATTAAAATTGTAGGGGAGGGTTTTAAACCCTCCCCTACATAATACCTTTTAATCTTTCTATAATCTTCTCGCTGTCATTCAATCTTTTTTGTTCAGGCCTTGTTTCCAGAATTTCTTTTATCCTGTCATAAATTTCATCAGGCTTTGCGGTATTTATATAACCATTTTTCTCAAGATTCGACACCATACTGCCGTATTTCGTCGTTCGTCGTTCGTCGTTCGTCTCTCGTGATTTGAAAACTATCACGTACCTGCCGGAGCTCGCAGCCTCTGATATCATAGACACGCTTTCCTGTGATATGATCACCAGCTCGCTCAATCCGAATATATTGGCTGCAGCGCCTTCTATATTTTTCTCATTTGCGATAATAAGCAGCTTACAGCGTTTATTATTACCCAGTTTTTCTTTTAATAATTTATCTATCTGGGGCGAAGTCCTTCTGGACGTAGAAAGAAATATATCCAGATTTTTTTCTTCGCTGATTTTTATAACCTCATCCACTACCTTTTCAACGTCTTCTTTTTTTAACCTAAACCCCTTTGCGTCGCCTCCTATGAGCAGGCCTATCCCATTGTTCGTCGTTCGTCGTTCGTCGTTCGTCGTTCGAATCCTGTTCGGCGCGCCTTCCGTT
>JAGVFL010000134.1 GCA_020057645.1 Candidatus Omnitrophota bacterium | reverse complement strand
GATTTTTCTAATTTCAGCCGTTCAGACGAAGGGTTTAATCTCACATATCAAGGCATATTAAGTAACCCGCAGTTTCAAGCGGTTATGCACGCGCTTCAGGAGAAACAAAACGTGAAGACATTGTCTGCGCCTAGGATTACCACTTTGAATAACCAGACAGCTACTATAGAAATCGTAGACGAATACATATATCCTACGAGATATGAGGCTAGCCTTGTGCAATATGACATAAACGGAGACGGGGATTTTGATGACGCGGGAGAGACGGAATGGGTAAATGTGCCGCAGGATTTTGTGACAAGGAACGTAGGGATACTTCTGCATGTCAAGCCGAGCGTAGGGGCGGATAAAAATAGTATCACCCTCGCCTTGACCCCTGAGGTCAGCGAAGATGCCGGGACTTCTTTCACGTATTCAGGGGGCGTAAGCATACCTAACTTTACAACCAGAAATCTGAGCACCAGCGTAATGGTTAAAAACGGAGAGACAGTAGTGCTTGGCGGGCTTATAAAGGAGATAAATACAAATGTAAAGACAAAGGTGCCTATATTAGGCGATATACCTCTAGTAGGGGGATTGTTCAGGAAGAGCACTGATTCCAAAGAGAGAAGAAATCTCTTGATATTCGTTACCGCCAGTATTATGGATAAGGAACAGAATAAGGTCGCAAGCGCCGATAACATGGACGAGGAATCTTTAAAACAACAAGAAAATCGTTTTTAGCGGTAGTTCTAATATGCGATTTTCAGTGGTTAGGAAAGTGTTTTATACTTTCCTATACCATAAAATGGCCATGAATTTTCTGATACGTATATTTTTATGTGTAGTTTTATTTTTAAGCCCCGGGATTTCTTTTGCTTATGAGATGAAGTCTGCCAAGGGTAATGACAGCGTCTCTAACGATAAATCTGCTGTTGTAGATGTCCCTGAGATAAGAAAGAAACTCAAAATGCCCATTACCGTAGATTTTATGGACGTGGGTTTGGACTATGTCTTGGATTTTTTATCAGAGGAGACGGGCATTAATATAATTCCGGGCAGCGGAGTAAAACTTTCAGAAAAAAAGGTAGTTATTAAAGTTAAAGACATGCCCTTGGAAAGCCTTTTAAAATACATATTCAGGAATCAGGGGCTCATATATAGAATAGAGAAAAATGCGGTATGGGTGGATACTTTAGATAACATGGATAATGAAACGCCTGAGACCAGGATGTATTTTCTGGACCAGGGCCTTGCGATGTTCACTGAATTCAGCGGGATGACAGGAGGCGCTAAAGGCGGCATAAGAGGGGGCGCTGCGATATCAAAGATAAAAACAATAAAAGATATACTTGAGAATGCGGTTATGTGGCCAGCTGATTCCAAGATTAATCTGGATGATCGCACAGGGGCATTGATAGTAACGAATACGCCTTCCAATCTCAAAATTATAGAAGATATATTATACAATCTGGACGTTGACGCTACCCAGGTTCTTGTGGAAGCCAGGTTTGTCGAAATAAATGTCACTGACCTCAGCGAGTTAGGGGTGAATCTGTCATTGGACAGCCCATGGGCTATAAATAAACAAGAAACGAGCGGTACTGAAAACAACGCGGTTACTCAATTAGGCGTTCCGACCGGCTCGCAATTTTCGACATTTACAGGCGCGCCAAGCGAAGGATTGAATATCACCTACCAGGGCATATTGACGAGGCCGCAGTTCTCGGCAGTGCTGCACGCGCTTGAAAGGAAAACAAATCTTAAAACACTCTCTGCCCCGAAAATAACAACTTTAAATAACCAGACAGCGGCCATAGAAATAGCCGATGAATTTGTGTATCCCATCAGGTATGAACCCACTCTTGTAAAAGAGGATTTAAACGGAGACGGAGATTTTCTTGATACTGTGAAAGGCGTAAAGGAAACGCGTTTTGTAAATGTGCCGCAGGGTTTTGAAACAAGGCCTATAGGCATATTATTGAACGTTACTCCCAGCGTCGGCAAAGATAAAGAGACGATAGCGTTAACTTTGAATCCCGAGGTCAGTGAAGCTACTGCTAATGCATTTGAATATAGCGGAGAAGTGAAATTGCCGAAATTCACTACAAGAAATCTGAGCACGAATATAGTTGTGCAGAACGGCGATACAATAGTGCTGGGAGGCCTGATAAAAGAATCAAGAACAAATACCAGGACAAAAGTCCCGTTTTTAGGAGACCTGCCCATCTTGGGCGCGCTTTTCAGAAAGAATTCAGATAGCACTATAAGGAAGAACCTTTTAATATTCGTTACTGCCAGCATTATGAGCCCGGAAGGAGAAGAACTAAAATGAAGATAAAAAATATTAAAGACGTAGCGAGAGAAGCCGGCGTATCAATAGCCACTGTATCAAGAGTTGTTAATAAGTTATCATCCGTAAAAAAATATAATAGAGAGAAAGTGGAAGAGGTTATCAAAAAGCTCAAGTTCAGGCCTAATCTGAGCGCGCAACGATTGGCGTCTAAACGCAATAATAATGCGATAGGCCTTGTCATCCCCAGATACGGGGATATATTTCATTCATACTATGCCCTTCAGATCCTGCAGGGCATAGGGATTGCGGTAGAGCGCATGAAAATGGATTTACTGCTGCATGTTACCAATGGGGAGACTTTTTTAAATATTTCCAGCGTGGAAGGAGTGATATTTTCTGATATCATAGGCAACGAAGAACAAGTTGACGGCGTGGTAGAAGCAGGGCTTCCGTGCGTTATAATTAATTATTATACGAAAGACCTTCCCGTGTCCTGCATATCAATAGACAATTTTAATGCGGGCGTAGACGCGGCAGAATATCTCATAAAGTTAGGGCACTCCAGGATTGCAACTATTACCGGCGCCTTGAAGACTCAGGTAGCAATAGACAGATTAAACGGTTATTTGACTGCGCTGGAAAAACATGACATTGAAAAGAAAAAGGATTATATAAAATATGGGGATTTTGGAAGAGAATCCGCCAGGATGCTTACAAAAGAACTTATAAGGATGAAAATTCCCCCTACTGCGATATTTGCGGCAAGCGATGAGATGGCTGTAGGGGCCATACAAGTATGCCTTGAAAACGGAATCAGCGTGCCGGGAGATATCTCGGTTATAGGTTTTGACGACAATCCTTTCGCCTTAAGTTACAGCCCCGTGCCTCTTACAACTATAAGGCAGCCCTTGCATAAAATGGCCACAATTGCTGCTCAGATCCTGAATCAGATTATCCAGAAAAAGATAAGAACTGATAAAAGGATAATCCTTTCAACTGAATTAGTGGAAAGAAGTTCTTGCCAGACGTTGGCTTGAAAAACTGAGATAAATAAAGGTTAAGATTGAGATTTAGGTTAAGAAAATAACTCAATCTCAGTCTTAATCTCAATCTCTACAAGGAGGTTCTAATGTTAAAGAAGATTCTTGTGTTTTCAATCGGATTTTTATGCGCATGGTCCCTGTTTTCAATGGGTATAAAAATAGGAACGTGCCAGACGAACTTGCCGCCTAACGTTTCTTTTTCCGCAGACAGCTCTAACTTTTATTTTTTAGACAGGGATGAGTCCAAGATCTATAAGTATAGTACGCAGGGCAAGCTAACCCGTATCTATGTAATAAAAGAATTAGGGAAAGATTTTCTATCCAGATAGTGTGTTCTCTCTACTCGTATCAGATAAAAAAGGCAGGATATTTAATATCCCTGATGTGGAAGCGGCCGGGATGAAAGCCGGCTGCTTTTTCAGGCCGAATAGAGAAGACTTTATTAAAATGCCCGAAGCTAGCAAGCTTTTCATGCTCCCGGGAAGAAACCCCGTAGGATATAACAGCTTAAAGAGAAGATTCGAGGCATTGGAGGGTTATTTAGCAGTCGCCGCGTTTCCAGCGCCTGCGTTTACAGGAACTTACAGTGCCGCTTACCAATGTCCACCTGACAGGTGGCCCACGTTGGGCCGCCTGTCAGGTGGACACGGTATCCTGCCGCTTTTTTGTTACACGCCGGCTGCTTTTTACAAAGGCGATATCTACGTTACGGCAGTAAGAGTAGACAGGTCTCCCAGGCATGACCCGAGATTT
>JAGVFL010000120.1 GCA_020057645.1 Candidatus Omnitrophota bacterium | reverse complement strand
CTTCCGCAAAGTCAGAAATATTTTTATATTTTTTAAATAAAACCGGCGTTACCAGGTTTACCCTAACGTCCGTGCACTGCGCCGAAAGAATAGTGGCAACCAAAAGCTGCCAGGTGTTTTTAAATCTAAGCGCTATCTTCGCGTCAGGGTATTCTTTTTTTAAAACCCTTATTATTTCTTTGATATTTGTCATTTGCCAAAAAACATATATATGGAAATGCCCAATAACATCACGGCGAATAGCTTTTTAAGTATCGGGCTTGGAACCGCCTGCACAAAATAGGCGCCTATAACTCCCCCTGCAATAAATCCTAGGGCTATGAATAAAGCAGCCTTTATATTCACATCTCCTGACTTGTAATATTTAATCACAGCCAGAATTCCTACCGGTAAAAGAAGCGCGGCTAGCGCGGTGCCCTGGGCAAGATGCTGAGAAAATTTAAAAATATAGACAAGGGCGGGGATTAATATTATTGCTCCCCCTATGCCGAAAAACCCGGAAGATACCCCTGCCGCAAGGCCTATTAATATGCTTAAAATATTGTCCATGTTTACCCCGTTAGAAAACCCAGCCATTTATAGCTGGGATAACATAAATAAAGTTTTAACCCCTCATAGAAAAAATTAGATTAAAACTTGGCTTTTTCTAACGGGGTTTACTTTATTTATCGTATATGGTAGATTATACCTATGATTATAAAGACAGATCCTGACATTATCAAGAGTTATTTTGAGGACTATTCAGGCCTCCTGGGAGGCCACGCGGATAAAGTCATATTGCCTGAAGATGAGAAAGAAACCATGGATATCCTGCTTGAAGCAGGCGCTAAAAAAGTCCCGGTGACAATATCAGGAGGCGGCACAGGCGTTACAGGCGCGAGGATACCTTTCGGCGGGTGGGTAATTGCCACGGAGCGCTTTAATAAGATAATAGAAATAAACGAGCAATCCTCAACTGCAACTCTCCAGCCAGGGGTAAGGCTTTCTGATCTTGAAAATGAGCTTTCAAAAAAAGGCCTCACATATCTTCCAGACCCTACCGAACCAAACGCCTTTATCGGAGGCACCATATCCACAAACGCCTCGGGCGCAAAAGGTTTTAAATACGGCTCAACGCGCAATTACGTCAAAAGGCTCAAGGTCCTTCTTTCCACGGGAGATATTATTGACATAAAACGCGGGGATTATTTTATAAACAGGGGCGGCCCCTTCTCTCTTAAATTAAAAAATAAAGAAATAAAAATTAAAATCCCAAATTATTCAATGCCTGAAATAAAAACAGCTGCAGGTTATTATGTCAAGGACCGCACGGACCTTCTGGACTTGTTCATAGGCCACGAAGGGACGCTGGGTTTCATACTTGAGGCCGACATAGCGCTGAATAAAAGGCCCGAAGGCATAATGAGTTTTTTCAGCTTCTTCTCTTCCGAGGACGACGCGATCAGCTTCGTAAGGGACGCTAAAACCTATAATGCAATGTCCCTGGAATACATGGACGAAAATTCCCTCTCTCTTCTCAGGACAAAATACCCTAACATACCGAAATCCGCAAAGGGCCTCATATATTTTGAGCAGGACTACAAAAAAGAATCCGAGCCTCAGCTTATAGACTCCTGGACCAGGCTTCTTGAAAAACACAAGGCCCTTACGGAAGATTCATATTTTGCGGACCCTGACAAGGAGAGGGCGAAGTTAAAAGAACTCAGGCACGCCCTTCCGGACGCAGTAAACGAGATTGTGAAAAAAAATAAAATGCCGAAGGTCGGAACAGACATAGCCGTGCCTGATGCTGGATTCAGGGAAATGCTGAAATTCTACAAGGAAAAACTTGCGTCTTCCGGAATAGATTACGTGATATTCGGCCACATAGGCGAAAGCCACATGCACGTAAACATGCTTCCCAGGACAGAGGAAGAATTTAAAAAAAGTCGACAGGTATACATGGAATTCGCGAGAAAGGCCGTTGGCATGGGCGGCACGGTTTCCGCGGAGCACGGCATAGGAAAACTAAAACACCCGTTTCTCGAAATAATGTACGGAAAGGATAATTTAAAACAAATGGCACTTCTTAAAAAATCGCTGGACCCGTCCTGCGTATTAGGTCTTGATAATATATTTCCGAAGGAGCTTCTAGAATGAAAATTATAATCGCTGTCCCTGATTTTACGCGCGAAGCCCATTTAAAAAAGATACTGCCCGGCCTTTTGAATAAACTGGCCGGAGAAGGCGTCCGGTATAAAGACATAGAAATACTCATCGGGACCGGGCTGCACAGGCAGCCTACCAAAAAAGAGATAGGATATAATCTCGGCAGCATCGCGGACAAAGTAAAAATATCTTCTCATAATTATAAAAATGTTTTCTACACCGCAAGGTCAAAAAGAAATATCCCCATATATCTGGATAAAAAATTAAAAAACGCTGATTCCATAATAACCGTAGGGGTGGTAGAGCCGCATCTTTACGCAGGATATAGCGGCGGCGTAAAGGTCCTCTCGATAGGCATG
>JAGVFL010000184.1 GCA_020057645.1 Candidatus Omnitrophota bacterium | reverse complement strand
CTGGCTCCTGAGTTCGGTTATCTTTTCAAACGTATCTCTCTCGTGCTCCATGTAGCCTCTCACAGTGCTTACAAGATTCGGTATCAAGTCATTTCTTCTTTGGAGCTGATTCTCTACTTGGGCCCAGGAATTATTCACCTGTTCGTCCAGTATCACCGGCTTATTAAGCCCGGTTATCACCATGCCTCCGAAAATTATTACCACACCGACAATAACCAATAAAACTATTCCTATTTTTTTCATTTCAATCCTCCGTATGTTTAAGTTGACACTGTGACATTGTCAGAGTGTCAACTTCAAAAAACTACCAACGGCCGGATGCGCCGCCGCCTCCGGAAAAACCTCCGCCGAAACCTCCGAATCCCCCTCCAAATCCTCCTGAGCCGCCTCCAAACCCGCCAGGGTACCAATAACCGCCTCTTCCCCTGCGGCGCCCTGACATCGGTAAAAACCAGAAAAAGCTCCGGCTTACTAACATTATAATAACAAGAATCAGAAATAAAAAGTCAGAAATAGAAAACCTTTTCGAAGGCGCCTCTATTTTTATGCTGTCCGATTCAGAGATATTTACATTATATTCACCGGCTATAAGTTTACTGATGACTGCCGCGGCCTGAAGAACGCCGGCATCATAATCTCCGTTTTTAAAAAACGGCACCATGGATTTCTCTATTACATTATTGGCCAACGCGTCAGGTATCGCGCCTTCGAGCCCGTATCCTACCTCTATTCTGACTGCCCTGTCTTTTACGGCTATAAGAATCAGGACTCCGTTATTTTTGCCTTTTTGGCCGATTCCCCATTTCTCAAAAAGTTTTACCGCGTAAGTTTCTATATCTAACGGCGAGGCCGTATCAATAGTTAAAACAGCCAGCTGGCCGGCGGTCTTATTCTCGATTTCCGCGGAGAGGGCCGTAAGCTTGTATTTTGTTTCGGCTGATAAAATATCCGCGTAATCATTAACGTAGCCGACGTAATTCGGAAAGTCAGCTTCTTCGCAGAGGCCTATGCCTGTAAAAATAAAAAGGCTCAGCGCTATGAATATCTTTTTCATGAAATCTTTTCTATTTCTTTCAGGTACCTTTCGAAAAATACCGCGGCGCCCTCGCCCTTTATCTTTTCATCATTCATCCTGTCTCTTAAAATAGCGATGAATACATCTTTGGCTAGGCCGTAATGGCTGCAGAATTCTATCAGTATCTTTTCTTTGTCTACCGGCGGATTCTGAACCCTTGACCTGAGAAGCGCCCTGAATACGGGGATCAGCGAATACAATGATTCCTTCATCAACGCCTCGACGCCTTTTCTTTTAAGGCCGACTTCCAGATACGCCTGGCGGAGCCGTATAATCTTCCCTTCTATCTCTCTTTTACAAAAAAGCATTACGTTGGCCTCGTCTATATTTAAGCCGGAGAATATATCTTTACCGTAAAGCAAAATATTATTTTCTTTTATCTCAATAAATTCTACGGGAAAGGCACCTTTGGACGACTCGATGTGAGACAGGGACAATAATAAAGGCGCGGTTATTCTCTTAGACGCGCCGTAATTTATAAGTTTAAGCGAATCTCTTAACTGTCGGAATTCAAGGGCTTTAAATATAACCGCCAGGTTTATGTCTGATTTTTTAGGCATGAAATATTTTCCCGTGGCGCTGCCGTACAATACAATTGAGATTATATTTTCTTTATGTACCTCAAGAAGCTTGACGAGATAAGGCTGGATAACGGCCTTTAATTCAGGCTTTATGCCGTCTAATTTTAAACTTTCCATGTTGGGCTCTCCTCTGAATTTATAGGTGAAAGATCTGGACAATGCCCTTACGGATGAGCATGACTGCTATTGCAGCTAAAAGAAGGTTTGTAACCTTTGACAATGCTCTTGTGCCTGCTTTTCCAAGAATTTTTATTATGAATCTAGAAAGTAAAAGCACTAAGCCCGCTAATAAAATATTGACTAATACCGATATGAGCGTGGCGGCCAGCCCGTATTCGCCTATCATAATCAATGAAGTGGTTAAAACAGCTGGCCCTACGATAAGCGGCGTCCCAAGAGGCACTGCCCCGAGTTCCTGATTGGCATAACGGCTTCCTTTGTCCGGGCCTCTTATGTCTGCCACGGCTATATAAAATAATATGGCGCCGCCGGCGACCATGAAATCGCCCAGGGTTATGCCCATCAGACTAAAAACAGCCTTGCCCAGGAATATAAAACCCACTGCCAGGCACATGGCCGTAATCATGGATTGGAATATTATCCTGTATTTTTCCTTATCCTTGACATCTTCCGTGAGCGATACAAAAAGAGGCAGGACTCCTATGGCGTCTACTGCCACAAAAATAGGGATAAACGCCAATAAGACATTTTTAATCATAATCTACTTTTTTCGGTAGTTAGCGCCTATTTATTTTTTCTTTTTCTTTCCTGCTGTTTCAATAGGCCTTTTATATTTTTGATTAAAAGATATGCCCTGACTTTATTGATTCTGAGAAAACCGCGCGGTTTTTTAGTGTTTTCCATCTGATGCAATTCTTTCTATCTATATTAACGCTGCTTTATAATTTTATAACTGCCGATAAAACTATAATACATATAATATGCGCCATAGTCAAGATTATAGTTTGCCGAGTGTTTTGTCTATTTTAGAAAAGCCCCGAGAATGCCGGCGCAAATAATGATTAAAGCAGGGTGGACTTTCGCGTAAACAAAAAGGATAAATGACAAAACTATAATAAGGATATTTCTAAAATGGCACAATTGATTAACATTCACAGTCTGAAACGCCAATGCAATAATCATGGCGAATACCGCTAATTGAACCATGCCAAATGCGCTTTTAATAGATGGCGCGTTTTTATACTTTGCGTATAAAAACGATCCAAACGCTATTAGTAAAACCGGAGCCAGCAGATTACCAATATTCGCAGCGATTGCGCCCATAATACCTGCTATTTTATATCCTGTATACGTAGCATATTTTATTGAAATAGCGCCTGGAAATATCTGGACCATGCCAAAAACATCTAAAAATTCCTCTTTGGATAACCAGTTATATTTTTCAACTACTTCTTTTTCTATCAGGGGTAAAAATGAATAGGCCCCGCCTATTGCAAAAAACCCAACCTTTAAAAACGCGAAAAATAACCTCATCAACACCATCTTAATGCTCCTTTTCCAGTATCATATCGAGTCCGTGCGGCAAGGTATCCAGGATAACTTCAAGAGATTCTTTTGCCCCCTTTGTGCTACCGGGAAGGTTGATAATGAGCGTCCTGCCGCGTATACCGGCAATCGCCCTTGAAAGCATTGCCCTCTTGGTAATTTTCAGGCATTCCACCCGCATTGCCTCAGGTATACCAGGGACCTCCCTCTCTATCACCTCTCTTGTCGCCTCGGGCGTAAGATCTCTCGCAGTAAAACCTGTGCCGCCATTAGTAAGCACGAGGCCTACCTTTAGATTGTCAGAATAATAGATCAGCCTTTCCTTTATCATGTCAGGCTCATCCGGGATTATTTCGTATTTCACAACCTCCCACGGAACCTGCTTCAAAAGCTCCTGCACAGCTGCGCCGCTCTTATCTTCTCTCTGGCCCTTGGAGCACTTATCGCTTATGGTAAGCACCGCTACTTTATATCTTTCGACTCGCCCTTCGACTCGCCCTTCGACTCGCTCAGGACTTCGCTCACTCCGTTCGCTTCGCATTTTTTAACACCTCCAATGTATCTCCTGGTTTCAGCGTTCCGCCTTTTAATACCCTTGCGAATATGCCTTCTCTGGGCATGACGCAATCCCCGGCCTGATAATATATATTACATCTTGTGTGGCAGACCTTGCCGATCTGGCTGATCTCAAAAATTACGCCATTACCGGCTTTTAATCTTTCCCCTATTTTCAGTTTTAACAGGTCTATGCCTTTTGTGGTAATATTTTCCGCAAAGTCGCCAGGCCTGACACGAAGGCCCTTTAATTGCATCTTTTTTATAGATTCCTCCGCCAGAAAACTGACCTGCCTATGCCCGCTTCCCGCATGGGCATCCCCTGTGATGCCAAAATCCTCTCTCAGGGATATTAATTCCACGTTATGTTTTCTTTCGCCCTTTTTATCAGAAACCGAAACAGCAATTATCTTTTTATTTGATGATCTCATTTTCCATCCATTCGTATTTATCGGAAAGTATATTTTTAGCGATTCTATTGGCCTTCTTATCATTATTATTCCACACGCTCCTGAATTGCGCCGCTATACGGGCCCTGGCCTGGCAGCAAAATAAATCAGCTAATTCTATCGGTGAAGCGCCTTCGCCTGTAACTTTTTTCCCGGCAATACCTGAGGCATATGAACATACGCCGGCCATTACAAAAAGGTCTGTGCCGATATCTACGAATCTAGCGAGAAGGTTTTGCTTTGATTCCATGCGCTGCTGATAAATCACCATTTTCATAAACATCTCTCTCGCCAGGCGTTTACTGGCATACTGGACAAATCTTATATGCTTTTTAAGAGGCGCCGGAAGCCTTGTTATAGACGCCGGCGCAAAGCACGGCAGCCATAACATAGGAAACCAGAATGCATAATAAAATCCCATTGAAATCAACGCCTGTATCTTGCCCACTAGCGATGTCCTGGAACTGAAAAGAGGCTTGAGCCTTCTCAGGTGCGGGTCAAGCGCTTCTCTGGCAATAAAAAGCCGCATGATCTGGCTGGTGCCTTCTATGATCAGATTTACGCGGCTGTCCCTGAATACCCTCTCTACAGGAAAACCTGTCTCGCCCCTGCCTTTAAGGGAAATGCTGGTTTCAAAACCCCTGCCGCTTCTAATCTGCAATGTATCATCGATCACCTTCCAGCTTTTTTCAGTCGAGAAAAGCTTGGCTATGGCTGCCTCAAGCCTGATATCCAGCTTTTTTGCATCTGCCATATGCGAAGTAAGCCATGTAACAGCGTCCATAGCAAATGTATCTGAAGCCATTGTCGCAAGCTTTTCGGCTACCATTTCATGTTCTCCGATAGGCGCCCCCCACTGTCTTCTCTCCTTTGCCCATCTTCGGCTAACTGAGAGGCACCACTTGCTCATCCCTGTAACTGCCGCAGGGACAGTAAGCCGTCCTGTATTTAAAGTGATAAAAGCAAGCTTCAATCCCTCGCCTTCGCCTAAAATAATATTTTCTCTCGGCACCTTTACGTTTTTAAATTTTAAAAGCCCTAATTTCACGCCGCGCAAACCCATAAAACTGCACCGGTAAGCTACTTCAAACTCGGGAGAATTGGTTTCAACTATAAAAGCTGTTATCTGTTTTTTTTCTTTTCCTCTCTCTACCTTGGGAGGGGTCTGGCACATAACAATTAAGACATCTGCAATATTTCCATTTGAGCACCATAATTTCTCTCCATTGATAAGATAATATTTACCGTCTTCTGTAGGCGTGGCGGTCGTCTTCATTGTCCTTGGGTCAGAACCTGCTACAGGCTCAGTGAGGGCAAAGCCTGATATCGCGCCTTTTCTAAATCTTGGCAAATATTTCTTCTTCTGCTCAGGTGTTCCAAAGAAGCTTAAAGGGGTAGGAACGCCGATACTTTGATGCGCAGATAATAATACCGCTGTTGAACCGCAATAGCTTGCTACAAGATGCATAGCGCGATTGTAATTTATCTGGCTCAAACCAAGGCCATCATACTCAGATTTAATCTTCATGCTAAAAGCGCCTAAATCTGTCAGGCCTTTTATAACATGAGGCGGTATCTCCCCGGTTTTATCGACTTCATCAGGGTTAAGATTAGCCTGCAAAAATCCTTTTAATTTCTCCAAATACTCTGTGCCTATTTTTTTGTCTGATTCAGATTGCTCGGGAAAAGGATAGATAAGATCCCAGGACAATTTACCGTGAAATATATCGCGGACAAAACTGGGATAATTCCACTCGCTCTCGCGCGAACCTTCAGCAAGCTCCAGCGACTCCCTTTTTTCATGGCTTATACTTTTATGGTACATATCCATATCAGTCTCCTTCAATGAGCACACCACTTAGCGAACGAAGT
>JAGVFL010000149.1 GCA_020057645.1 Candidatus Omnitrophota bacterium | reverse complement strand
TATTGCCTCTACCACCTTCATTATAGGAATGCGGTATACGAGCATCTTATTCGGATCAATATTCACCTGGTATTGCCTGACAAATCCGCCTATCGGCGCGACCTCTGCGACACCGGGAACACTTTGAAGATAATAACGCAGGTACCAATCCTGAAATGTGCGCAAATCCGCTAAAGATTGCTTTCCGCTTTCATCAACCAGGGCATATTGGAAAACCCAGCCTACGCCTGTAGCGTCCGGCCCTAATTCAGTGCGCACTCCTTCAGGAAGCCGTGGAATTATCTTAGAAAGGTACTCCAGGACTCTTGAGCGCGCCCAATAAATATCTGTTCCATCTTCAAAAATGATATACACATAAGAAAAACCAAAATCAGAAAAGCCGCGTATAGCCTTGACTTTGGGCGCGCCAAGCATTGAGGTGACAATGGGGTAAGTTACCTGGTCTTCTATAATATCCGGCGAGCGGTCCCAGCGCGAATAAATAATTACCTGCGTATCTGAAAGGTCGGGTATGGCGTCAAGCGGAAGGCTCTTTAAAGCTAAAAACCCGGCCAATGCCGCCACGCCGACTAAGACAAAAACAATAAATTGATTCTTAGCGCAGTATTCAATGATTTTTCCTATAAATGTTTTCATGGTAACTTGAACCTCCTCCACCTACGCGGTGTAAAATCTTCCACCGCGTAGGTGGAGGAGGTTACCTTTATTGTCCGTGCTGATGCCCTGTTCCTTCTAAAGTTGACTTTAATTTACTCTCTGAATCGATAAAGAAATTACCACTGGTAACCACTATATCCCCTTCACTAAGGCCGTTGAATATTTCATAATAGCCTTCGGCTTTTTGACCTAACTTTACTTCCCTGGCTTCCAATAACCCTCCTTCTCTTGAAAGATACACAATTTTCCTGATCCCTGTATCCATCACTGCCAGTTCAGGAAGGGCTAATTTTTCGCCAAGGTCAACATATATCTTTGCGTTCACGAACATCTCCGGTTTTAACTTATCTAGTGTGTTTAAAACCTCTACGCGCACCTGGTTTGTCCTTGCAGTAAGGTCTAATACCGGGTTTATTGAAATCACCTTTCCATGGAAAACCTCGCCAGGATAAGCAACTGCTTCTATTGCTACAGAAGAGCCTTTTTCCACAAGGCCTATTTCATATTCATATATGGATATATAAGCCCAGACATTTTCGCCTTTTTTGGGAAGATAAAGATTTGTCTGGGCCTTTCGCGTCTTTTCAAGCTCAGTTATTTCATCGTCGCTCATGCCAAGAAGTTTTAATTTATTCCGCGATGCATCAATAAGCGACTGGACCCTGGCAATAACATCCTTGAATTCTTCGCCTTTGAGATTATCTTTATTATTAAGCGCCTGGATGAATTCTTCCTGGGTAATAACAAGATCTGGGTCGTATGCAATTTTCCCGGAAGCGCTGACAATTTTTGAAAGATTCATTTTCTTTACAGGTTCTGTCTTTACGCCTATAAGCTGCTGTTTTTCAAGGCTTATTGTTACTGTAGGCCCTGCAGCGGCCTGGGCTTTTGCCTCCTCATACACAGGTATATAATCCATCCCCATCTGGTCTTTCATAGGCACAGGGGATGTGGCTTCAGGATTCATGGGATTGCGGTAATATAGGATTTTGCGTTCTTTCTTGGCCTCGACAGTTTGAGTTGCTTTTTTTACTACCTTACTATTATCCGTGGTAATAAATTCCCCGCATATTGGGCAGGAAATTTTTTCGCCTGGTTTCAGGTTTGCCGTTATACGCATACCACAGTCTTTCATTGTGCAGTTATGCTCGATACAGATTTCTTCCGCGGCTTTTTCATAAGAAGATGTTTTCACTGCTTCTCTTTTTACTAATTTCATATTGCATATAGGACAATCACCAGGCCTGTCAGATGTATATGTAGGATGCATTGGGCAATAATATATAGCCTTGCCCTGGCCAGCTTTATTAGCGCTTCCAGCCTGGCTGCATCCCGGAGTTCCAAATGCTAAACCAATAAATAAAATTAGTAATACAGCTATTAAAATTTTTGGCCTCATATTTACCTC
Source organism: Candidatus Omnitrophota bacterium (assembly GCA_020057645.1). Classification (GTDB taxonomy): domain Bacteria; phylum Omnitrophota; class Gorgyraeia; order Gorgyraeales; family Gorgyraeaceae; genus UBA10183. Next base: position 1,428 of record JAGVFL010000149.1, on the reverse strand, counting down.
ATTGTTATTATTCTAGTTCCACCCCAACTGACCTTTCTAATTCGCTGAAACTGACTTCCATCTCCACCAATGTCTTGTAATAGTCTAATTTAAACTCTAAAAGCATGCGCTCGCTGTCTAAAAGATTTAAAAAATCAGCCTGACCAGCTTCATAACTCACTGAAGATGATTTCAAGAGCTGTTCTGCCTGCGGGACATACGTTGTCCTGAATAAAACCGATAGTTTTTTAAGCGCCTCTACATTTGAGAACGCCTCTTTTACTTCTAAAAGCGTCATATTTTCTTTATTCTTAAATTCAGCTTCCATTGCCTTTAATTCTTTGCGCATCTCCTTTACATTAAAGTTTTGTTTCTGCCAGAACCATATAGGCAAGCTTATTCCAACCATACCCGCCCAATCTTTAAGCTCGCCATCCCTCTCCATCCTTTCATATTTAACCATAAAATCAGGGAGGTATCCCTGTTTTGCAAGGCTATATGTCTTTCGAGCTCTCTCTAACGCGAATCTAAATGCCTTTAATTCAGGTCTGTTATCCTTTGCCGATTTATACATATCCTCGAGATTAAACTTATATCCTCTATTCCCCATTAATTCAGGCCTCGCCAATTCAATGTCAGGCCCCTGGTTTAATAAAACATTTATCTTTGCCTGAGTAACCTGGCGTTTCTGTTCCAGCATAATAAGCTCGTTTTCCATCTTTGCTATCTCTAACTGCGCCTTTAAGGCATCTTCCTGTCTTACCTTGCCAAGCGAATACTGCGTTGACAAAGACCTTGCCAACTGCTCAAGGAATGCCTTGTTCTCCTTTGTTATATCTATCGAGCTATAAATAAACGCAAGCCCTGCGTAAAGGCTTTTAACCTGCGAGATAATTTCCCTTTCCTTTTCCTTATATTCTTCATAAGCCATCTGGGATTCCTTGACAGCTATCTGCGCTCTTAGGATCAATTTTGTGGGGAAAGGTATTTCCTGCGAAACGCCGAATGTGCGCATGGGCGCTGTCTTACCCTGCATCACTGCGTCCATGCTGGCATTGATTTTATCGTATTTATATTCAAACTGAGGGTCATCTAAACTGCTTGCTTGAGAAATTCTTGCTTTGGAGGCTTCATACCTATATTTAGCAACTTCAATCTGCAGATTTTGCTTGAGGGCTTTTTCAATTAATAAGCCGAGATTTATATTTTCTTTTTCCTGACCCAGCACATTGCTTGAAAAAATCAGAAATCCTATCAGGCTGAAAAATGCAACTGTAGGGACAGGTCGCGACCTGTCCCTACTTATTAGCTTATTTTTCATATGTTTGTATATTATCATATGATATGTCCCTAATCAACAATTTTAACCAGTCTGTAGGGAACGGTTTGAAACCGTTCCCTACCCTGTATTGAACTTAGACCTCCTCCACCTACGCGGTGGAGTTAAAC
>JAGVFL010000182.1 GCA_020057645.1 Candidatus Omnitrophota bacterium | reverse complement strand
GGATGGCCCTGCGGCGTCTGCTTTACAGGAAGAAATCGAAAAGATTTTAGGAGTAAAAGGCTTAGTAGAAATGTTTAGGTACACAAAACTGTCTCGAACCGGTATTTAAAAAATAACTTTCAAAATGGGTAACAGTTCAGCGTTTTGAAATCTCCGACAAGCTGTCATTGCGAGCGACCCCTTCGCAACTGCTCGGGGTAAACTCCGGGAGCGAAGCAATCTCTGAGATTGCGGAGCCTGTTCCGAGCCTGTTATTTAGATTGCTTCGTCCCGACCGAAAAGTCGGGACTCGCAATGACAGGCGAAGGAATCCCTTCGGGACTCCTCGCAATGACGCGTTTACTTCCAAGAGCTGAACTGTTACCAAAATGGCGCAACGCACGGTTTACAAAGTTTACTCAAAAAAAGTTAAAAAAGGCTTTTAAAATTGAATAAGTTGTGCTATACTTATTTGGAAATAAAGCATATATTAAATATATAGATGGAGGAGGCGGAAATGAGAGCGAGTGATTTTGTAGAGAAGAGAAGATCCAAGAGGCTGGGCCTGTTTCTTCCTATGAAGCTCAGACGGCTTACAGACACAGGCAAGGGAGAAACCATCGAAGCAGTGACCTCCAATGTAAGTTATGAAGGGGCTTTGGTAACAGATATAAATACGAAAGATTTAAAGCCCAATGATAACTTTCATATAACTCTCTCAGTGCCAAGGGACGAGGCGAGGGATTTTCCTTTTTCCCGCATCGTCGGCAATGCTAGAGTGGTGAGGGCAGAAATGGACGCTTGCGGCCTTGAGTTTAGCGAGGACGTGTCTCGGCTTTGTATTGCTAATTAGAGATACTACGTTAATCGATCCCGTCGTTGAGAAAAGCAAATAAGGCTGCCGATATTGCAGGAGGAAGGATGAAAGGCCAGTATAGGAAGGTTTGTCTTTTTTTTATACTTTCTTTGTTTACCGTTTTTTTAAGTATTTTTTTAGCGAGCTGCGGGCCGCAGGCGCAAAAAAAAGAGCAGGTTAAATCAATAAAAATATGGCATTGGATGAGCGACAGGGAAGAAGCGTTTCTGGAGCTTGCCAGAAGATATGAAAAAGAAACAGGCGTAAGGGTCAATTTCGAGCTTTACGCTCCTTCAGACGCATATACCCAGAAGGTAAGGGCAGCCGCCCAAACCAATACTTTACCAGATATATTCGGAATCCTAGGAGAAAAAAGATATTTTGCCAGTTTCGTAAAATCAGGTTATGTTTACGACCTGACAGAGGAGATGGACAGAGACATGGGAGCGTGGAAAAATAAGTTGTTTGTCAAAGCGCTTGCCGTAAATGAATTTGAACAGGAAAACAGTTTTGGGGTGAAGCCAGGCATATACGGAGTTCCCATAGATGTCACAAATATCCAGATGCTCTACAATAAAGATTTATTGCGGGCAGTTGGCGCGGATCCGTCAAACCCGCCAAAGACGTGGAAGGATTTGATAGAGGTGAATAAAAAACTCAAGGCAAACGGCGTCCATGGATTAGTAAGCGGATGGGGGGAGATATGGATGATAGATTGCATGGCGTCTAATTACGCTTTTAACATAATGGGCAAGGACAAGGTCCTGGCTACTATAAGAGGCGAGGTATCTTACACGGATCCTGACTGGATAAAGGTCTTTGACCTGTTCCGCGAGATGCGGGATGAAGGACTTCTTGCCTCCGGCATAGTGACCATGGTTAATAAGACAGCAGAGCAGCTTTTTGCCAATAACAGGGCTGCCTTTGCTTTTAACGGCTCCTGGTGCGTGAACGTCTATAAAGGCATGAATCCGAATCTGAATTACGGGGCAATGCTGCCTCCCCAAGTTTCTGATAAATATCCCATGACCATCTGGGGCGGGGCAGGGTCCAGCTTTATGGTAAATAAACAATCCAAAGATGTCCAACCGGCAGTGGATTTTTTAAAATGGATAACAGACGCGCCTCAGCAGATATTTCTTTCAAAAGAGGCGCAGGGTTTACCTTCTAATAAATACAGTTTAAAGGACATGCCCATGGTGCTTTCCCAGTTTGCGAGCGCCATGGATAACACCACTCATCCGAACGTGTGGGGGGTTTCAGAGTTTCCTGCAGTAATAGAGGCGTTTAATAAAGGCATCCAGTACATAATAATAGGGGAAAAGACCCCTGAACAGCTGGCAGCAGATATCCAGGCTGTTAAAGAGCGCGAGATGGCGAAGAAACAGTAATGTAGGGAACGGTTTCAAACCGTTCCCTACAAAATATTATGCGAACAAAGACTATTCTTCAAAATTATCTATTTGTATTACCCGCGTTTCTGATATTTTCAATATTCTACATCTATCCGTTCTATAAAGTATTTACCCTGGCTTTGTGCCAGTGGGACGGGATAGCCCGGTTTGATTTCGCTAAAAATTTCATAGGTTTAAGAAACTTTATTGAATTATTCCAGGATAAAATATGGTGGTCGGCAATGCTGCAGGCAGGATACATTACCCTGATAGCCCTTACATTCCAGAACGCGCTTGCGCTTGGGTTGGCGCTGGCGTGCGACAGGGATATGAAAGGGGGCAATATATATAGGGTGATATTTTATCTGCCGCCTGTTCTTTCAGAGGTGGTGGCGGGGCTTGTGTGGAAATGGATATATGACGGCAATTACGGGCTTTTAAATTACTGGCTTCAGAATATAGGCTTATCAAATCTGGTTACAGACTGGCTTTCAAATCCAAAGACTGCCCTGATCTGCGTAGCGATAATTCACTGCTGGAAAGGTTTTGGCTGGGGCTTCATAATATTTTTAGCAGGGCTGCAGACAATTCCGAGACAGTTATATGAACCTGCAAAAGTGGACGGGGCGTCCAGCTGGCAGATGTTTAAGAGCGTTACATTACCGCTCATGGTGCCGGTTTTTATACTAGTTTCCATACTGACTGTGCTGGGCACAATGCAGGTTTTTGTTTTGATACTTTCAATGACAGGCGGAGGGCCCGGGTACCATACAGAAGTTCCCGTGACCAGGATTCTCGCTTCGATGGTAGGTTCTTCCAGGTTCGGATACGCGTGCAGTCAGGGCATAATGTTCGGCGCGGTGCTTTTAGCAGTATCATTTGTTCAGATTAAATTGTCTAAATATATGAAACAAGCGTAAATCACCTCCACCTACGCGGTGTAAAAATATATTTTTACACCGCGTAGGTGGAATAGGTAAAGGTAAACATGAAAGAAGGGACAAAGTATAAAATCGAAAGATTTTTTAAGGATTTTGTGATACACATTCTTCTTATCATTGTATCCGTTACATGCCTATTCCCGCTTCTATGGATGGCGGGGTCCAGCTTAAAGACCCAGCAGACCATATTTTCAGACATGAGTATTTTTCCCAAGAATCCGATGTGGGGCAATTTTTATCTTGCATGGACCAAAGGCGGGTTCGGGATGTATTTTCTGAACAGCATGTTTTACACGGTTACGGCCGTATTCGGCATAGTCATCATTGCATCCCTTGCGGCATTCGCATTTTCCAGGCTGAAGTTCCCGGGCAAGAATATCCTTTTTTACATGTTTCTCGGGGCCATGATGATACCCCTGCCGGGGAGTTTTGTGCCGCTCTACGTCTTGATGACAAAGCTTCACCTGATAAATACGAGGATAGGCTATATACTCTGCATGATAAACGCAGGCCTTTCGTTCAGCATATATTTATTGAAAACATTTTTTGACAAAATGCCGGTTGAGCTGGAAGATGCCGCGCGCATAGATGGCTGTTCCAAGATTGGTATCTGGTGGAACGTGGCATTGCCCCTGGCTAAACCCGCGATAGCTGTCATAATTATATTCAGCTCGCTGAACGTCTGGAACGAGTATATCCTGGCAACACTTATATTTTCCAGTAAAAGTCTAATGCCTTTACAAAGAGGCCTTATGATATTCCAGGGGATCCACATTACCGAGTACTCACTTTTAATGGCAGGCATGACCATAACCACAGTGCCGATAATCCTTGTTTATCTATTAATGCAGAGGCATATTATTAAAGGTCTAACAGCGGGAGTGATAGTAGGATGAAATTTTTATGAAAAAAATAGTTTTAATTATAATTTTATCTTTTGCGCTATGCCCTCTGCGCTATGCCCTCTGCGCCGAGGAAGATAACCTGTCTCCCAAGGACATGGTTGTGCGCGCGTGGGAGGCGTGGGGAGCAAAGGATTACGATAAAACTTTTTATTGGACGGCCAAATGCATAGAATTATATTCGGAAGAGGCGAAAAAAGAGCAGGCTTCGCTGACAGGTTTGCCTGCCACGGACGCAATGGACCGGTATGAGACATTGAATGCCGTGGGCACCAGCTTTTTTATCCAAGGCGAAGTGTATCTTGTCCAGGACAAGATAGAAGAGGCGAAAAAGGTTTTTAATACAGCTATCCAAGAGTATGGTTACGCGCAGAACTGGGATCCCAGAGGATGGTATTGGAGCGTAAAGGAAAAGAGCCAGGCGAGCATTGAAAAGCTGGAAGGTAAGGTTGAGACAGCAATAGGGGAGGGTTTAAAACCCTCCACTACTTTGAAAAAAAAGCTAAAGACAACCATTGTTCTCTATGACGCTGGCAAAGAGGATATAATTGACTACAAAAAATACGGGCATTTTAAAAATATAGGCACGGATAAATATACTTACGTAGTAAAGGATCAGGAAGGATTGTCTCAAGCGGCAGGAGAAGGGATTTATCCTAATACCTCTGGCGTAAATTGGGACCCGAATTACAGGAAAGTAAAATCAGAAGGCAGGCTAGAAGGCAGTCATTGGGATTTTGTGAATACGGATGACCTGGAGGCGAATTTTTATAAATGGACTAATGCGCCGGAACCTCAGGGCGTGCGTATGTTTTACACAGGGCTTAGCATGGAAAAATCAGGCCTTTTAAAACACGCGGAAAAGGCATATTATTCCATAGTAGTTTTTTTTCCTAAATCAGTAGGATGGACTTATTTTCATACGCCGTGGTACATAGCTCAGGTGGCATGCGACAGGATAGATTTTTTATTAAGGCATCATCCTGAGCTTGAAATGGAAATAACCGGCGTAAAGGTAAAGGTTGAAAACGGTTTTGATAACGATATAGGAAATGACAGATTTATAGTAACTCCGGGTGAGATAAGAAAGCTTGGATTTTTTGATAAAATTAAGAGTAGTTTATTTAAAGGGAAAAAGACAAAGACAGGAAAGGTTATAAAACAGGCGGGAGACGGCAGAGTGGATTTAGTGAAATATGAAAACGGCCAGTGGCAGTTGAGAGTAGAAGGCAAACCTTATATGGTAAAAGGCATAGCGTACTCTTTGACTAAAATAGGCCAGAGCCCGGATGAAGGCACCCTGGACGACTGGATGCTGGCGGATTATGATAATAACGGAAAGATAGACGGGCCTTACGACAGCTGGGTGGATAAGAATTGGAATAACATTCAGGATCCTGATGAAAAGCCAGTCGGAGATTTTCAATTATTAAAAGAAATGGGCTGTAATACCATGAGGATTTATCATCACGCTTCAAACAAGGAGCTCCTGAGGGATTTGTATAAAAGATTCGGAATCATGGTTATAATGGGAGACCTTTTAGGCGCGTATACCGTAGGCTCAGGCGCGAGCTGGTACGAGGGCACTGATTACCTGAATCCTGAGCACAGAAAAAACATGACGGAAAGCGCGAGAAAGATGGTAGAGGAGTTCAAGGACGAACCGTACGTGCTTTTCTGGATGCTCGGGAATGAAAATAATTATGGCGTGGCGAATAATGCCAAAAAGAATCCTGAGGCGTATTATTCTTTTGTGAACGAAACAGCTAAAATGATCAAGTCTATTGACAGGGATCATCCTGTGGCTGTCTCGAACGGGGACCTTTTATTTCTGGACATATTCTCAAAATTAACCCCGGATGTGGATATATACGGTTCAAACGCGTACAGGGGAAAATACGGGTTTGGCAAAAGCAGTTTCTGGGAGAGGGCAAAAGATACCTGCGATAAGCCCATTATTGTTACAGAGTATGGGTGTCCTGCTTATATGGAATATAAAACAAATAAAGAAGCGGAAGACACCCAGGCTGAATATTTAAAAAACAACTGGGAAGACATAGAATATAATTCTGCGGGTTATCTCGGAACCGGCAATGCGATAGGAGGAATGTTATTTGAGTGGCTCGATGAATGGTGGAAGGCTTATGAACCTTTTCAGCACGATTCTAAAAAAAACTGGTCAGGCCCTTTTCCGGACGGATGGAATTATGAGGAGTGGCTCGGAATTTCAGGCCAGGGTGACGGGACTGCCAGCCCATTCTTGAGGCAGCTCAGAAAAGCTTATTTTACTTATAAGGAGATATGGAATCGATGAAAGGGGGTGTTGGATTATAGTTGATATAACTACTATAATAATCATGGAATAAAATAATAAAGATTGCTTCGGGCTTCGCCCTCGCAATGACGTCATTGCGAGCGAGTAAAGCGAGCGAAGCAATCTAAAATATCGGAAAAAGGAGGATTGAAATGAAAAAAAGTTTAAGTTTAACATTGCTGGCAGCGGCGGGGCTGATAGTGTTCAGCATAGCAAGCTGCGGAGGTTCCAGCCAGCCGCAGACAAAGGCCGGTATTCCGGAAGAAACAAAGCAGTTCGCAAAAGCAAATTATTCTTATGATGAAGGAGAGGCGGCTACGGCTGTAACCGGATTTAAGGGATTTCCTATTTACACAGATGCAAAGTCTCCGGACAATCATTATATCCCTTCCGGATATATGGGAGATTATGCTGACGCTAAGATAGAGAGAGCTTGTTTTGATAATCCTCATTCCGGAACTACTTGTATAAAAGTAACTTATACAAATGCCGCGAGCAACGGGGCAAGATGGGTAGGCGTTTACTGGCAGAGCCCTGCAAATAATTGGGGAGATAAAAAGGGTGGATTTGATTTAACAGGCGCTAAGAAACTTGTTTTATGGGTAAGAGGTGAAAAGGGCGGAGAGAGGATAGAAGAATTTAAACTCGGAGGGCTTACCGGCCTTTACCCTGATTCAGACATAGCGGGAATCGGACCTATTATGTTGACCAAGGAATGGAAACAGTATGAAATTGATTTGAGCGGCAAAGACCTCAGCTATATAAGCGGCGGTTTCTGCTGGTCGACTAATTTAGACGTAAATCCTGAAGGCGCTACTTTCTATCTTGATGATATAAGGTACGAATAACATAACCGACTCCACCGCGTAGGTGGGGTTTAAACCCCACCTACGCGGTGGGGTTTATCTATATATGAAAAATAAAATTATTCCTATAATTTCTATTGCGTTAGTCATCTTAGTGACTGCTGTGTTTGCCTTTATGGTTTTTTATAAATTTCTGGCCCCTCAAAAGGCCTATATAAAAACAATTAAAGGAAACCGTTTTCAATTAATAGTGAATAATAAGCCTTATATCATTAAAGGCGTGGTATATAGCCCTGTGCCCATAGGCGAGAATCATACATATGATTTCTGGAATGATTCCAGAAAGCCTCACATGCTAGACGGCGAGCTCATGAAGGATGCGGGCATAAACACAATAAGGGTTTACCAGCCCGGCAAATATGTAAAGAATACAAAAGAAACAATAAGAGATTTATATAACGTATTCGGGATCAAGGTAGCTATGGGGCATTGGCTTGGATTCTGGGAAAGCCCGAATTACGCGGATCCTGCTTTCAGGGAAAATGTAAAAAAAGATGTCATGGACATGGTCAGGACTTATAAAGACGAAAAGGGGATCTTATTATGGATACTGGGGAATGAAAATAATGTATCTTTTTCATTCGGCCCGCAAAGCACAAATCTATGGACTACGGATGAGATAGAAAAGTTAACAGACCCATTTTTAAAAAGGCAGGCAAGGGCGAAATATTATTATTCATTTGTGAATGAAATAGCGGGGGAGATTCACAAGATAGACCCAAATCATCCTGTGGCGCTGGCTAATGCGGAACTCACTGATATAGAAGCAGCCAGGGAAGTCACGCCTGATATTGACATACTGGGCTGTTCCATATACAGAGGCAAGTCTTTCGGGAGTTTTTTCAGAGAGGCGCAGATAAAATTTGGAAAGCCCGTCCTTATAACAGAATTTGGCTGCGACAGGTACGACGCATTTCTGGAAAAAGAGAACCAGGATATTCAGGCAGAATTCATAGAAGCAGAATTAAAAGAGATACAGAAAAATACATTTACCGGGAACGGTGTTGGAAATTCAATAGGCTGTTTTGTGTTTGAGTGGACGGATGAGTGGTGGAAGTTTAACGAGGACGACGCTGAAAGATGGGGCATTCACGATACCTTACCGAGCTGGTCAAACGGCGCGTATTATTTTGATATAAAAGCCCCCCAGAATCTGAATATAAACGAGGAATGGTGGGGCATATGTTCTTTGAAAAAAAAGAACTCAGGCGGCCTTGACGAACGTGTGCCTACTCAGGCATACTTTAAGCTAAAGGAGCTGTGGAGGAGATAGAACATGGATGGGTAAGTTGACAAACTGACATTGTCAGAATGTAAACTTGGTTATTATGGGAATTTCACAGAAGTGCATAAAAAATTATAATATCATATTTATACTAGCGGCTATGTCTTGCAGTTTGTGGCTTGCGGGTTATTCTTATGCCCAGGAACAGAATATTGCGGAGAGTTTTGGCCTGTACAGTAAAGGCATAGATTATTATCATAAAGGCAAATTGTATGAAGCAAAGGATACATTGGAGCAGGCAGTGAGGCTTGACCCCAGAAACGACGAAGCTCAGGGTTACCTGGATCTGGTGAACGCAGAGATTAATATGCGTGAGAAAGGCAGGCTGAATTCATATCAAGAGGCGAACTCCCTAAAAAGAGAGACAGACCTTGAAAATAGAAAAGAATACGCGGATATCGATGAATATAGGCAATATAAAGATATACTTGACCCGAATATGCGGCCCGGAGAGATGTCTGACAAACCGGAATGCGGCGAATGTTTTGATGAAGAACCTGTTGCCGCGGCCAGCGCCGGTAAAGGCAAGATCAGCGGAGAACTCAGGTTGTCTATGGGTGTTACTTCAGAGGATTTTCTGTGGAAGGACGCTAATAGCGATCTGATCGGAGTGCCTTATGAAGAAAACTGGAGATATCTATGGGGCCAGGACAGGCATAATACATATGATAAAAGAATATATGACAGCTTAGAAATTAATTTAGATACCAAAAATCAGACAGGTTTTAATGTTTATAGCCAGATTGCAATAGACCCGTGGACATTCGTAGGCACTCAAGATGTCAGGATTACTTCCACGCTAGGCGGAGATTATGCTGATATAAAATTAAAATACTGGTCTAACTACAGAAGCACTATAAATGAAGTCTACAGGTCAAATAAGGGCAATATCATAAACCTCAGCGAGATTAAGATTAAGCACGGCCTTACAACACCTAATACGCCTAAAGGTATCACAGATTGGAGTACGGCATACACATCTATTCCGACCGGCACAGAGATAGACCGGCAGTATATGCCGATAAGAAAATTCTGGGTAGACTATGCTAATGAAGACAAGACATTTAATGGAAGAGTATTTTTAATGGCTGACCAGGCGCAGGCGTTTTCTTCGGATGATCCTCTCAGGCTTTCCAATAATCATGTTTACTGGGAAGAAAGCCCCTGGTTAGACGAGTATGACCCGAGCAGGTTATTTTATCCTGATAGCGGGCTTACGCCTCTTAAGCAGGGGAGATGGATACGCAAGCTTTCCTATTATACTAAAAAAAGCAATGAGCACAATGACAGGCTTACTTTTTTACGAGGCGTATCTTTGAATGGAGATATATGGCCTGGTTCTACATATAATATGACAGCGGCCACTCCTATGAGTTTATGGGATGATTATGAAAATGTTACAAGCATCCCTGCCGCTTTTAGGGCAAAGACAGAAATCACCCCGGAATTTACGCTTGGGTCTATCTATACCTTTAAAGGAGGAATGCGCTCTGACAGCCTGGAAGCAATGAATCAGGTTTTGGGCATTGACGCTGATTACAGCGTTTCTCCCGAATGGAATATTGTGGCAGAGGCTGCCGGGTCAAAGACAGATGTAGACGAGGCAAACGGGATGGAAACTTCTTATGACGGGTTTGCATATAGCGCCGGTATAAAAAGCGAAGCATATAAAACAGCCCTAACCGCAAATTACATGGCACAGGATTTTTATCCAGGGCTGTCTAATTATAGGTATACCAGAAAAGAAGCATTTTACAGTAAGCATATAAGATTTTCAAAGATGCTTGATAGGGATGAAGCCATTGCTGTAGGCGATGGCATTGATAGGGGCAGGATAGCAGTTAATTTTAAAACAGAAGGCGATTTTTTAGACGATAATTTAAACGCTAAATTAAATTTCAGGGATGTTCATAAAGATAACGGCAAAAATCTTGAAACAGTAACCAGGGTTGAGTCTACGTTAAAGGTGACTCCGAAAATGACGCTGAAAGCCCTTGGCTCATATCAGAAGCTTCCTAAAACAAAGGCGGGTTTAGACCCGTTATTTTATGCTAAAACTTCCTATTCTTTCACAGATTATTACAGCGAAG
>JAGVFL010000141.1 GCA_020057645.1 Candidatus Omnitrophota bacterium | reverse complement strand
TTTAAATTCCGATTCGCTGTATCCCAGGCCTATAACATCTACGCCCTTAGCAGAGAAAGCGTCTACCAAATTCCGGCCCAAGATACCGCCCGCGCCCGCTATCAAAACCTTCTGTTTTTCTTTATTTTTCATACTGAATCACCCACTCCGTGGAAGGAAGGCTTAATTTAATTTCCTTAAAATTTCCCGTTAACTCCCCTTTATCTTCGGCCAATTTGCCAAGACAGATTATTTTATAAGCCCTGCATCTGTTGAGGCCCGTGGCTTTTAAAAATGACTGCGTGCGCACCATCACGGAAACAATATTCTTTAATCCGCCATTTTTTATTACGGGATAACGCGCAGAGATCAGCCGCGGCTGAGCAAGATTACCGTGGGCCGGCTCACTCAACTGCGGAGCAGGATTCTCTTTCATCATTCTATAAAAATTATCTAATTCTTTTACCTTTTTTAAATCAAAACCGCGCGCGAGAAAATGGCTGTGAAAATATACCTGCCTGATTACAAAATCAGGATCGATCAGGGTAGCGCCGTAAATACCGTCTATTTTTTCAATAACAGGCTTCATAATCTCCTTAAAACTATTTGCTGTCGGATCCTGCGCAGCGGCATCCCTGAGAATTGAGAACAGCTTCTCGAAATACAATTCCGCTTTATGGCCGATTTCATCCTCAGCATAGTCAACTGTCCACGCAAAAGAAACGCCTCCTATCAAAAAACCGATTAAAACCATTAAAAAAACCTTTTTCATTTATGCCCCCTCCTTTTCATTTTACGAGCTTGAATATCGAGATACAGCCTAAATGCCGCGAGACAATGTGCCAGTTTCTGAATTTAGATTCTGCAATCGCCCTGATTAATTTCCCCTGGATATTCTCTTTTATTTCTTCCTGTCTAAAGATAAGATATGCGCACCACGCGCATAAATGGCCGAAAAGATTGGAAGGGATATCTATATCTACAATAACGGCCGCGCCATTTCTTTTTATAACCCGCCATATCTCCTGTAAAGCCTTTTTCTTGAGTTCAAAATCTATATGGTGAAAGAAAAATGTGGAAATCGCTGCGTCAAAAGATTCATCCTCATACGGAAGGCCTTCGGCTATCCCTGCATCAAAACGGATATTTTTTAAACGTTTTGTCTTCTTTCGCGCAACATCTATCATCTTAGGCGCAGCGTCAAGGCCCACTATCAGGCTATCGTTCTTGTAATCCAGGTCTTTTGCAATCTTAATAGCCACTGTGCCTGTCCCACAGCCTACATCAAGTATTCTATTTACTCCGCTGAGGTTTAACAGCCTTATCGCTTTTTCAGAAATACGCTTCTCCTGACAAAACAGCATTAATGGGCTTAAAAGGTCATAAACCCATGCCGCGTGATCCAGTGTCCTGCCGCGGGTAGAAACTATTCTGTCATTACTGCGTATTGGGTTTCTATGCATTCCATTAACTCCCCTACATCTAATATCTTAAACATGGAAAAAGCCATCTGTTCTATGAGACGCTCGTCAATATGCAAGCCGGCCTTATTCAAGCCGCATAAACCTTCCTTTAATAAGCTTATCGCCATCCTTGCCGCAGGATAAACAACCTCCGGGAAAAGATTGAAAACCTTCAGGGAAACATCGCGCTCTTTCTCTAATCTTTTTAGATAATCTATATAGGAGCTCCTGTTTTCAAAATAAATCTTTGATAAGATATAATTGTGCCTTTCTTCTAAATAATCTTTCGATATGTCGCGGATATCATCCAGAAGCTGACAGCCCAGTCCGAATTTACCAAGCGCATCCTTGCACGCAATAAGGAGATCCGCATCAATATTATTTTCTATCGCATCCGGGCCTAAAAATGGTATGTGGAATAATAAGCCTGTTTTTAACCTATGAATAATAAAAAGAACGTATTCCGGATCAGGCCTCTCCCTTATGCCGTTTTCTTCCGAAGCCTCTTCGGCCGCGCTGGGAAGAAGTATCTGCAAGGATCTGTCAGATAAGATAGCGGATTCTTCTGAGGATATAACCTTTTTCTCTATTGCCTCGTCCAGAATTTGTTTCATTATTCTATCAGCGGCCATTATGGATATAACCTGGCGCATTACATGGGAGTCCCCGGGCATCCTTATTGGGATTACTATCTTATCCTCATCATCCAGCAGATTATCCGTTGAAGTCACCCATATCCTGAAAAGATGATTGAGTTTCGCATAAAGTGCGCGCCGTTCTTTCTGTATTCCTAATAGATAATATACGGATTGAAAAAGCGTAGAAAAGATATTCTTCTTCAGGGTAAATATCGCTTCCGGAATCTCATCCATGGCAATATAAAATTCTTGAGGAGTATGCGGAGGGGGAATGATGATTCTTCCTATATTAGAATAGACATCCGCGATACAGGCAAGATGCTCCTGAAAGGCATATTTTAAAACAGCAGTATCTTCCCATATTCCTTCAATCTCATTCTTAAACATGGCTTAACTTTATCACATTGATGTGAATTCTCAAGGGATACCATGTAAAATTCCTGTGAAAAAGGTTTAAACGATAGGAAAGGCTATGGTAAATTTTGAGCCTTTGCCAGGCTGGCTATCAATTTCTATGCAGGTTCTGTGCGCATTGAGGATTTCTTTGACTATAGACAGGCCAAGGCCTAGACCTTTATTGCTCATAGCGTCATCTTCTATCCTATAGAATCTTTCGAATATCTTTTCTTTGTGACGAGGATCGATTCCTATGCCTTGATCCTCGATCATTACCTTAAGAAATCTATCCATTCTCCGCATGGAAACAAAAATCTCACAGTTTTCAGCGGAATATTTCACCGCATTATCCATAAGATTGATAAAAACCTTCCTCAAAGTCTTGTAATCTCCTTTTACATAAGGGCATTCCTCGATAAAATCATTATGGATATTAATATTCTTTTCCCTTGCCTTAACAGAGATGGTATCCTCCACGTCTAAAATCACTTCCGCGATCTTTAAAGGTTTAAAATCATACTTGACGGACAGGCCATCAACCTGTGAAATAAATTGCAGCTCTTCTATCAATCTTTCGAGATAATCAGATTCCTTTTTTATTAATTCAAAGCATTCTTTTATCACTTTCCCATCCTTTACCTTGCCCTCATAAATGGTCTCCACGAAACCCCTTATCGTAGTAATAGGGGTCATCAATTCATGGGATATATTGTCAAAAAGCGTTTTTCTTTCGTTGTGAATGGCCCTTAATTTATCCACCATCTCATTAAAGGTGTTAACAAGGATGCCTATTTCATCTTTTCTTCTCTTTATACTAACGTGGCTGTTAAGATCTCCGGAAGATATTTTTTTAGCTACCTTTGTCATCTCAATGAGCGGATGCGAAATGTTGCGCGCAAGAAAAACACTTATTAAAAACGAAATCGGTATGGAAAAAATAAAGATAAAGATTACGTAGTTCATTAGCTGGTAAATTGCCTTTTCAATATATGAAATCGGAGTAGAAATCCTAACAAAACCTATCCAGCTGCCGTTCTCAATTACAGGTATTGCTACGTATACTGTTTTAACCTTATCTTTCCCCGGCCGTATGGCATACCCATATCCTTTTGAATGCGCAATCTTAAATTCCGGCTGTTCAGATCCCTGCCTTTTTAAATTCATATCTCCGGAACCGGCAAGGAGCGCGCCTTGACTGTCAAATATGCCTATCGAGTAATCTTCTCCCTGCTTCCTGATTATCTTTCTGAGAAAATCCATATCCTTATTTATCATTGCCTCCTTTGTGGATTCATCTATAAAGAGGCCTGCGTCATCCTTTAAATCATTCAGCGCGTATGAAAAATAAGTCTTGTGGATAAATAACGACGCGGCAATAAGGACGACAACAAAACACGAAATTAAAACAACTATGTAGGAAAAAAGGATCCTATTCTGGATTCGATTAAACATTTTCGGTAAATTTGTATCCCATTCCGATTATAGTGGAGATTTTCACTGCCTTGGTGCGTAGTTTTTTCCGCAAAGATTTTATGTGGGCATCCACTGTGCGCGTATCTATCTCAGAATCATATCCCCAGACATTATTCAAAAGCGTATCCCTGGAAAGTATACGTTCTTTATTGATCAGGAAATACTTCAATAATCTGAATTCCGTGGCCGTAAGCGTGACTATCTTTTTATTAACCTTCACTTCAAAACTACTTTCATCCAATGCTATTTCACCGGCAGATAATCTGGCCTCGCCGCCTTCTTCTTTTCTTCTTCGAAGAACAGCTCTAACTCTTAAAATAAGCTCTCTCACGCTGAAAGGCTTCGTTACATAATCATCTGCGCCTACCTCAAAGCCAAGGACCCTATCTATCTCGTCCTTTTTAACAGTCAGCATTATTATGGGAATTTTGCCCGTAAGCCTGTTAATCTTTAACTGCCTGCAGACTTCTACGCCTCTCATCCTTGGAAGGTTTATGTCCAGAATTATCAGATCCGGCTTTGATTCTTCAGCTTTGGCTAAACCCTGGATTCCATCAAACGCCTCTATAACCCGGAAACCTTCCTGGTTTAGATTTATATGTAAAAGTTTCTGGATGTTCCTGTCATCCTCAATAATCAGTATCTGCTGCATCATAAGCCTCTTTTCAGAATTATACTCCCAAAAACATAAAATCCCAAGCAGATTATATTCAGGTTTGGAGCATAAACTATTTTATTAACTTACACATCTTTTCGATAACCTCCAGTGACTTCTTAACTGCTAAGGTCGCTGCGCGTGAAGAAATCGTAGCTGAGGTAACTGCGTCTATGTCACGGCCGACTGTCATGGGGTCTTCTGATGATTTGCCTTGAAATTGCCTT
>JAGVFL010000051.1 GCA_020057645.1 Candidatus Omnitrophota bacterium | reverse complement strand
TGGGGTGGATGAGGGGATTTGAACCCCCGGCCACTTGCGCCACAGGCAAGTGCTCTATCCAAGCTGAGCTACACCCACCGTAAAAAAATATTCTATAAATTTGGCGTTCTGCTTCGCTTTTAGGATATACAGTTAAGCCTGCTATGACGAGCTTCGCAGAACTATAAATCCTGCGAAGTCCATCGCTAGCACCCACGTATACACTCTAAGGGCGAAGCAGGATGGCGTCCCTGGCCTGGCTCGAACAGGCGACTTTCTGCTTAGCTTACCGCACCGAATTACTCCGGCCATTTATGTTGCGGTCTGGACTATGTCTTCACCATTTCAGGTGTGCGGCGTATAGTCTCTGAGGACTTCCGTTACTTCAATTCCAGGTAGTCATTAGCCCACTTCACAAATTTAACCTGACTATCGGCGGGCTTGTCAAAGCGAATAGCCTTGGGACAATTTAAAGTATTGGGCACATAAAGCACTTCATCTTTACCAGCGCAATATATAGCGTAATAATCAAAATCTTGTTCTCTATAACGCTTTATATGCACGCCTTTTCTATCTGCCCAAGAAGTTCTGAATCTTACTTCTATTGTCCCATTCTTTTTTAGAGTAGCATACTTTACTTGCAATTTAACTACCTTGCCATTATTAAGAACAACGACCAAATCATACGGCTGATGTTCTGACAATGGCAGACAAGGAATACAGCCTTTTAAAGTTAAATCCATTATTGTCTTAGCTACTCCAATATCAGCTTTGACCTTGGTATGGTGCAAATTACCTCCTTTCTTTTCTCTTTATTTCTTTATGACTACCTGTACTCAACGGGTTGCCTGCAAATTGTCCATATTTTCATATGGAGATCCTTGCATATAGTCGCATCCACTCTTGTGCGTTTTTTTCCGCACAGAGGCTCCTATCTAAAGGCAGATGCTCTATCCAACTGAGCTACAGGGACGTTTCATAATTTAAACTAGTTCTGCTACGCCCTAGGGTATAGCATAGGGATTACTATGACGGGCTTCGCAGAACCATTCTGCGTAGCTCGTCACGCGTCTAAACAAATAAACCCTAAAAGCGAAGCAGAATGGTCGGGGCGGCTGGACTCGAACCAGCGGCCCCCTGCTCCCAAAGCAGGTGCTCTAAGCCAACTGAGCCACGCCCCGTTCCAAATCTACGCGAATCTCTTAAAGCTATCTCTTAGATTTGGAACGGGGCACGCCCTCTATTCCAAAGGCATACTACGTCCAAATCATTTATCATCACATAACTGCATGTAGTTTTTAATTCTACCAACTATACCCGGTAAAGTCAATATATTTGGGTTGAATAATAGGCCCTGTATGGTATATAATATGCCCTATGCGCAGAAAAGACAGATTATTAAACTTTCTTATAATAACGGCTTGTCTTATTGTGTTCGGCATATCCGTATTGAATATTTTTCTCTGCACAATGGCAAGGCCTCTATTACAGGAAAAACTTTCCATTATCCTCAAAAGAAAAACAGAGGTGGGGTCGTTATCCTATTTTACCTCGAGAGGAATCACAATAAGAGATTTGGTAATCTGGAATGTGACAAACGAGCACCCTCTTTATCATTTCAAAGAACTTAAAATAAGGCCGTCCATCCAGGCCCTTATATTTGAAAAGAAATTAAAGTTTAGAAGTGAACTGTCGCCTACTAAAAATTTCAAGGCCAAGATAGACGCTATAGGAACCTATAATTTTAAGACAAGCGACCTTTTTATAAAATTCAGATTAAGAAACGCGCCTTACTTGAAAGAACTCGGAACCCTCTACGGCACACTGAGATTATACAAGAAACCTGACCTTAAAAAAGATGAATTGCCTACGGATCTGCTGGAAATCACATTTACTTCTCCAAAAATACTTCTCGTGGCAAAATCAAGCATCATAAATAACCGGGGCAAGACAGAGATACGCGGAAAAATTCTGGCGCCTTTTATAAAAACAGCTAGGTATCAGTTGAATAATATCAACTCTGATATGGCTCTCATAGGCGATAAATTATACATATATAACCTCCATTCTGACTTTTATAAAGGCACTTTCCATATGGATAGCTACATGGACCTGGATAACCCGATACCGCCTTTTTCCATTGACGCAAATATCAAAGGCATGGATGTGTATGATTTTTCTACCACGTCCAGTCTTGTAGAAAAAGACATAAGCGGCACATGCAATGCAAATATTAAACTTAAAGGCACTATTGGGGTGACGAATTCGCTGTATGGAAAGTCCTGGATTGAAATAAAAAATGCAAACCTCTGGGAATCAAAAATATTTAAAGGCATTGCCACGGTACTATTTATTCCTAAATTAGAGAAAGTCGTTTTTACCGATGCGTACGGGGTGATCCAGATAAAAAACAGCCGATACTATACTGATAATTTCAAGCTGGTAAGCAAGGTAATGGAACTGTCTATAAAGGGAGGCCTGGGGTTTGACAATACAATTGACTCTACGGTAAAAATAAGGTTTAAAAAAGAACTGATACAGGAATCTACGTGGTTTTCAAAAATATCCAGCATTTTATTGGAAAGCGCGGGCTGGTTTATCGGAAGCATTAAAATTACAGGCGACATGAAAGAACCCTTATACGCGGTAAATCCTATAGGGGTAGGAAATATTTTCGACAAGGTTAAAAAAACTATCGATAAAGTGATAGGTATTTTGCAATAATCTTTTTCGCTTTGGCGAGGGCCTTGCTTCTGTGGCTTATCTCATTTTTCCGGGCAGGATCCATTTCGGCAAAGGTTTTCTTATAGCCGTCCGGTATAAATATCGGGTCATATCCAAAACCATTATCCCCTTTTGATGTAAAGCGTATCTTTCCGCTGCATACGCCTTCAGCCGCTCCGATAATCTTGCCTTTATCGGCTGCGGCTATCACGCATTTAAAACAGGCTTTTCTTTTGGCGAGAGGAACTCCTTTTAAAAGCCTGAGGAGTTTTTCGTTATTACTTCTATAACTAGCGCCTTTTCCTGAGAACCTGGCAGAAT
>JAGVFL010000009.1 GCA_020057645.1 Candidatus Omnitrophota bacterium | reverse complement strand
GGGAGGATATCTGAAATCTTTTTATACTTTACTTCCAGGCTATTACAGATAGATATTACCTCTTCTAAAATATATTTCTCTATACCTGGAATAGCTATTATAAGTTCATCCACTTCTTTAGACTTTAAAAATCTCTCCAAGTCACTCCTTGTGTCAAGAATAGCTACGCCATGTATGCGGTGGCCTGTTTTTTCTTCATCATCATCCAGAAACCCCACGGGTTCATAGTGAAGCAATTTATTATTTTTTATTTCGCGTAAAACAAATTCCCCGGCATCCCCTGCGCCGTATATAAGAACTTTTTTTCCGCTGAGGCTCGCCTGATCAAAAATCTCTTTATATACTCTTTCCAAAACCCTCGATCCTGAAATAAAAAGAAATAGCATCAACCAGTCAATAATAAAAACTGCCCTTGAAAACCCCTGGAACCGCCATATAAAAAGTATCAGCATAGCTGATGCGATCGAAGCTAAAGAAACTGCCTTAAAGATATTCACAAGATCCAGAACGCTCACATATCTCCACATCCCTCTATAAAGCCCGAATTTAAAAAACACCAGGTACTTTACGATTAATATGAGCGGCAAAGACTTCACTATAATATCCTGACTGGGGATTGTTAAAACTCCTTCATATCTTAAAAGATTTGCAGAGATATAAGCCATGCATATCAATATAAAATCCACACCCACTTCCAGAATCCTTCTTTTATGAAGCAGTATGCTGTTTAAGACCACGCTTCCATTTTTCTTTTTTATATGATTAATCTCTTCCTGGCCGTAAACCTTGACCTTGCCTAAAAAAGCCGCGAAATATACAAGGCCTATCACCACCAGGAGCAAAAGTATAACTGTTACTGCAATGCTTACAAACATAGAAAGAATACTTATTGCTCCAAAAACTATGCTGATAAAATAAAGAGATGCTACTGTCTTTTTTTCAGAAAGCCCCAGGACGACCATTCTGTGCGATATGTGATCTTTGCCGCCCTGGAAAACCCTGCGCGAATTAACGCTTCTCATCAAAGCGACAAACATGGTATCGAATATCGGCACTGCCAGAATGAGTATAGGTATCAGAAGCACCATCACTAGATGGGCTGATTCTTTCCAGCTTCCCTGCAATGTAATAGCTCCCAGCATGAAACCTATAAACATGCTCCCTGAATCTCCCATGAAAATCTGAGCGGGGTTAAAATTATACCTCAAAAATCCCAAAAGACTTCCTGCCAGAATCAACGCGGGCAGGCCTACTTCAAAATTTCCGTTTAGAAACGAAAATATAAATAAAATTATTCCTACTATGGCTCCTATGCCTCCTGAAAGGCCATCCATGTTGTCGAGAAGATTAAATGAATTCATGATTGCCACTACCCATAATATTGTAATAGGTATGCTTATTAGAGGATAGGGTATTATATCCATCTTTATGCCGAAATTTACAAGCAGGGCCGCTACCACTATCTGGCTAAGAAGCTTTGTGTATGGCTTTAAACGCGCTATATCATCAAATATCCCTACGCCAAAAATAAGGCATCCTGCCAGCATGATTCCAATGCTTCCAATACTAAATTTTACGAATATAGCGTAAGGGATGATAAAACTTATAAAAATAGCTACGCCGCCGAAAAGAGCCGTGGGGTTTTTGTTCCACCTGTCTTCCCGCGGCTTGGCGATACAGCCCTTTAATATAGCTATTCTTTTAACAATAGGAGTAATAAGTATTGAAAGGCTGAAAGATAATAGAAATGGTATTAGATAAGACTTTAACACAATAAACCACCTCAACCCCGTAGGAGACCTACGGCCACCTACGGGGTTTTATTATTTTTTATAATATTCCACTACGCTTTTTATGATGCCTTCCAGGTCTATGGTGGGCTTGAAGCCGACTAAGTTATTGACTTTCGTAGTATCAGGCACGCGGCGCTGCATATCCTCAAAGCCTTCTTCGTACGCCTTCTCGTATGATATGTAAACCAATTTGGATTTGCTTTTGGTAATCTCTATGATTTTTTTGGCAAGATTTTCTACTGAGATTTCTTCCTGGCTGCCTATATTAAATACCTGGCCTACCGCGTCTTTATTATTCATGAGCTTGATAAGCGTTTTGATGACGTCTTTAACATGCAGAAAACACCTGGACTGTTTGCCTGTTCCATATACTGTCATATCTTCATTCTTAATGGCCTGGTTCACAAACCTGGGCACCACCATGCCGTAGGCGCCTGTCTGGCGTGGGCCGACTGTATTAAAAAGCCTCACTATAATAGTAGGGACATTTTTCTCTTTCCAGTAGATATAAGCGAGCATTTCATCCACTGCCTTAGCGGTAGAATAACCCCATCTGACTTTAAGAGGCGAGCCCAAAATCCTGTCATCATCTTCTTTTAGCGGGCCATTTTCATTTTTGCCGTATATCTCAGACGTAGAGGTAATAAGTATTTTTTTATGGTACCTATGCGCCATATCAAGCACGATCTCGCTTCCCTTGATATTTGTAACCAGGGATTCCAGCGGCTTTTTTACCACAAGATCCACCCCTACTGCCGCTGCTAAATGATATACCACGCCGCATCTTTCGACTAATTTATCCACAAGCGTTTCGTTAAGTATGGTACCTTCGACAAACTGGAATGATTTATTGCCGTCCAGATGAGTGATATTCTCAAATCTTCCCGTAGAAAGGTCATCCAATATAGCTACCTCATTCCCGAGCGCTATTAATTCATCGCTTAAATGCGACCCGATAAACCCCGCCCCGCCTGTAATTAAAACCTTCATCTTTCACCTTCCCTGTACACTTCGTAAGTGTCCATTTTAACACTTACGAAGTGTAATATGGTTTATCTTTTAGTTAATTCTAATTTTCTGATTCTTGTTTCATGATCATCTACTCTATGACTAGTATCAAATAAACCTGTTGTAATAGCCTTAAGGTCGATATGAACTCTTTGAAACTGTAAATCTATCTTATCAAACCGCGCATCATGTTCCACTAGTTTAGCATCAACTCTATCTAGTCTATTTACAACGCTTCCATACTGTTCAGCTACCACCCTGATTTCTGAACGCAAGCCCTCAACCAAGACACCCATGTGTCTTCTTAGTTCTCCTATGCTATCTCTCAGTTCCACTTTTAATTCCGCTATTCCGCCTTTTTCTCTTCTGTTCATAGCCATGGATTAGCCTCCTTTCTACTATAATAGACACATCTGG
>JAGVFL010000103.1 GCA_020057645.1 Candidatus Omnitrophota bacterium | reverse complement strand
AAGAGTATCTAAAAACTATGGTCGTCCGCTATCTGTCAAGAGAATTTTAAAATTACCCAGTTTCGGAACTGAATTTTACCCACCTTTTTCAAAAAAATTATAGCCTCACTTTGCGCGGTCTGCCTCTAGGACGCTTAGATTCTAAAGGCTGCAATTGGTTATCCTCAATAGTGTAAGAAAAACGGCTCAAATCCTCAGGTTTTTCTGTTTGTTTGTATTCAGCAATGCTTTCCAGTTTATCTTTAAGCCTAAAACTGGAACCTTTGATATTTACTACATGGCTATGATGTAATAGCCTGTCCAGTATGGCAGAGGCAATTACCTTATCTCCAAATATCTCTCCCCAATCTCTGAATCCTTTGTTTGAGGTGATAATCAAAGAGTGCTTCTCGTAATGATGGCTCACAAATTGGAAAAACAAATTTGACTCTTCTTGATTCAAAGGCAGATATCCTAACTCATCAATAATCATCAAAGGGCTCTGATAGTATCTCCTTAAACGGGGAAACCGTTGATTTGGTTCCTGGCGCATCCTCTTCATCAGCATATCCATAGTCAAAAAGTAGGTGCGCATGCCTTTTGAGCAGGTCTTTATGCCTAAGGCAATGGCTAAATGCGTCTTTCCTACGCCAGGAGGACCTAAAAAAATGACATTCTCTCTTTTTAAGGCAAAATCTAATTCAAAGAGCTCGTTGATTCTTTTCTTATCCAATCCCGGCTGATATGAAAAATCAAAGCTCTCTAAACTCTTATTACAAGGAAATCCCGCCTCTCTTAAGAGTATCTGGAAGCGATACGACTGCTTAAGGCTAACTTCTTCCTGAAGGAGTAAATCCAGATAGTGGCTATAGCTGGAGTTATTCTTCTGGGCATCTTTGCCTATTTGCGCATATACTTTTTTTATCCCAATGAGCCCTAAGAGGTCTAAATTGCCTTCAATGCGTTCGGTAAGCAGTTTATCCATGGCTTATCTTTTCGTATAGTTCCAATTCTCTTCTTTCTACTTCCTCAAAGTATCCCGGATATTTGGCTAATAGGCAGTCAAACCCTTCAGCCGGGGGAACCTGGGAGGCAAGGGTAAACTCATTTGCGGTAAGCAACTCTACATAACGGCTATGCTGCTTTAAACCCTCGTAGTGAGCGGGATTTATCACCATCTGGCCTTTCTTTAAAAGGCATTTGAAGTGCTGTGCAATGAGTTTACCGTCGAGATAACAATAGATATTCTTACCGTCATCTTGTAAATCAACGGTTGAGCCAACATAGATATATGGCACACTGTAGAAATTGCCTAAATAACTGAGCAAACAGTCCTTATTCACCTTATGTAGATGGGGAATCCGGGTATCATATCTTAAATGAGGTAAGCTCTGCAGATGTTCTTCCTTTAATAACTCACAGATTCTAGCGCCATAGAGCTGATTAAATCTCTGATTGGCAGTCTTGTTTAACCAATCTCTTGCTTGGTTATTCAGGTCGTCTAAATTTATAAATGTCCTGCCGTAGAAAAAATTCTCTCTGACGTAGCGGATTTTTCTCTCGGCCTTGCCTTTGCCTTCCTTGTGGTATGGCCGGCAGATATTTGGCTTAAAATTATAGAAGGCTGCAAAGTCTCTAAATCCTTTATGAAGAACCGGCCTACGGTTTTCCCTTCCTGTCACCACAGTAGATATATTGTCATAACGCACTTCCAAGGGCACTCCTTCAAAATACTCAAAGGCCTGTATATGGCAGTTCTGCAGGGCCTGCTCTTTTTCATCTGCGCAGAATTCTATGTAGAGATTACGGCTGTAGCTTAAGGTGATGATAAAACAATGTAAATCTATCACCTGCTCCCCTAATTTAACCTGTGGGAACTCTGCCCAGTCTGCCTGGGCTTGTTTTCCGGGCGGCGTTTCCACGCGGATATATGCTTTGGGTTGTTTGACTGGCCTTATTGTCCTTACAAACTTACAGAGCATCCGGTAGCCACCTTTATAACCACGCTCTTTTAATTCTTCATAGATACGGATGGAAGATAACAAGGGCAACTCCTTGAGCCGTGACTCTAGATATTGCCGATATACTTCTAACTGACTTTTCCTGTTTTCATTGCGATATCCTGGGTATGTATCGCAGGTTAGATATTTCCTTACCGTCTTGCGATTTATCCGTAGCGTCCTGGCAATCTGTGTGATATTATATCCCTGATGATATAGCTGCTTGATAGTCACCTGTTCATCCTTGGTCTTCATAGGCGATCTCCTTTCCTTTGGCCGTATCCAGCGGCTACTATGTTTAGGTTTTCCATCACATAGTATGAAAGGAATCGCCTTTTATTTCAAGTTCTTTAGGTGGGTATTTTTCAGTTCCTTTTTTGGGTATTATACAGTGCTGTTAACACGCTCGGCTTCTGTAGGCAGAAGCCTCGCTGGGCGGCCGTCTGGGGACGGCCTTCGAGCTTTGCAATGCGTGTTCGGCTCGTCTGCGGCTGGCGGCTGGGTGCGGGCACGCCCGCCCCATAAAATCGCTCGAAAATTCTATGCGGATATTTTAAAACAGAATTGTATCGTAATCAAGGATAAAGTGATTACTACGCGAGTTTTT
>JAGVFL010000085.1 GCA_020057645.1 Candidatus Omnitrophota bacterium | reverse complement strand
CTTCACTGAAACTAATTCATTTAATCTTTCCCGCGATTGATTAAAATAATTGTTAAATACTGACTTTAACCTGTCTGTAGACATCTTCCGGCCGCAAACTATTACCTCATCAGTTTTTTTTAATTTATCTAAAAAATCTTCCGTCTTTTTCCTATTATCATCTCCAAAGGCTTTATATAATCCTTTGGCCCATGAAAATTTTAAGCCAAATAACTTATAAAGCGCTAGCGACAATGCTAATAGCTCTGCCATGCAGGATTTATCAAAAGATTTTTTAAAATACTGATTGGCCTTATTATAATCAAACAGCCCCTTTTCCGCTCCATTTACTAATACAACAGGAAAACCTTCCCAAAGCCGGAGGTCATTTGCTTTGACCATATCCGCCAGGGTCAAATTTAAATTTTCATCCTCTTCAACCCTTAAAAGCGGAAAGCCTAAATTGCTAACTCTCTTTAAAAGATTATCGTTTTTCATTATTATCTCTCTTCTTTAACGGCCCTTAAAAAATGCTCCAAATTTTTATTTACCCTGTCTTCTGAAACGTCAAAAGAAGCTGTTTCTTTAAAGCGTTTTTCTAAATACTTTATATCTATTTCGCTCTTTTTGCTTCTCAATAACATAAGGCAATCTTCTATATCCACGCTGGCAGCCCTAAAAAGTTTGGTTATTATAATGTCATAATAGTTTAAAATACCTAAATAGATTTTATCAAATTCCTTTATTAAAATATGTTTATCTTTACTCAAAGGGCTTTCCAATAACTCTGTAGTATGCACAAACTTCCCCCTAAACAAATCAAAAATAAAGCCATCTTCTCTTGACCAGCCAGAACCACTGGCAGATTTATAACCAAGCTGTTTTAAAATACCTATGAGATAAGCATATTCGTTTAAATCAGGAACTATTAAATCTATATCCTTAGTAGATGCCTTTATTCCTAAAAGCGTCAGGGCAGTTCCGCCGCAAGCAATTAAATGAACATCTTTCTTAAGAAATCCATTCCACGCGCTGAGCCTATCCATTAAACCTTGTTTATCTACTCTATATTCCATACAATTATTTGTATATATCTATACAATTCTCTGTATTAAAGTATACAATATATATCTTTATTTGTCAATAGCTATTAAAATAATGTATAAATAAACGGCGCGACTGCTGATGATTGGGTAAAGAATATCAATAAACCGAACAGTAAAAGCACTACCACTATCGGTATCATCCACCAGAGTTTTCTTTCCCATAAAAATTTAAAAAGTTCGCCTAAGACCTTTGCTCGTACTTTAATACCCATTTGACCGCCTCCATCAAGTTATTTTTTATAAAATCAGGTTTATGTTCCCATTTTTTCGTGTCTTTCGGATTCTCTTTCCCTGTAAGAAGAAGGATTGTCTTACAACCCATTTTCTTGCCCGCTCCCACATCAAGCTTTGAATCTCCTATGAAATATGTTTTTTTAAAATCTATATCCAGGCCTTTTGTTACCTTCTTTATCTGGCCGGTATTAGGTTTCCTGCAATCGCATCCTGCGTCTGTCGCATGAACGCAATATGAAATTGACCGGATTTTTCCACCCTTAGCCTCAATCTCTTTAAGCATATTCGCGGTAATCTCATCGAGCGATCCCTGCGAAAAAAGCCCTTTGGCCACGCCTGCCTGGTTTGAAATCACAAATATTTCGTAGCCATGCTTATTGAGAAGCTTTATGGCATCAATCGAGCCCGGCATAAACTCAAATTCCGCCCAAGATTTTATGTAATCCCCGAATCCCGGATCTCTATTTATAACCCCGTCTCTATCTAGAAATATCGCTTTCATTCCCATTCTCTTGCTACGTAAGTTGACAAACTGACATTGTCAGTTTGTCAACTTACGGGTATGTTTATTTTTATTCTTCAGCTCCCAATATTTCGCGTAGCTGAAGATTTGATACAGCGCGCCGTTGGCGGCTACTACGAAGCCGACCACACCGTCTTTATAGCCTTTCTTGCCGATATAAGCCCTGAAAAATCTGTCGGTTGCTTTCCAGAGCATCAGGCCTACGCCGACTTTCCTGCCCTCGTTAAACCATTTCTCGGCCTCTAAAGTTGTCTGGCCGTTAAGCCCTCTGAACAGCTCCGCGAAATCTTCATAACCTTTATGGATAATATCGCTTTTTAAATAACCACATTTGCCCTCATAAAAAACCCTTGGATGCACCCTGGCTTCCTTATATCTGAATTTATATTTTTTAAATAACCTATCTTTTCCGCCGGGATACCATCCGCCGTGCTGAACCCAGTAATTACCTATATAAGTTCTGAGCGGAATATTATAAACAACGTATTCATCCGACTGGATTGCGGCGCTGATCTCATCTTTTAGTTCAAGCGTCACTTCCTCATCCGCATCCAGGCTTAATACCCATTCATTTTTCGCTCTTTGATATGCCCAGTTCCTATGAACGCCTTCTATATCCATGTGGCGCTGAAACACTATCGCGCCGTTCGCCTTGGCAATCTCCACGGTCCTATCTGCGCTGAAATCATCCACCACTATATGCTCATCTGCCCAGCCTTTTGTACTATTGATACACGCGGCGATATTAGCCTCTTCATTTTTCGCGATGGTAACTACTGAAAGTTTTTTCATGCTATAAGGAGCCATTTCCATAACGGAGTAAACGTTATTGTCTTAGACCCTGTTTTTTCTTGTCTTTCTTCATCCCATGTGATAACTAAAAGATTATCGCATTTTAATTGTTTCGAAGCTGTTAGAAGCGCTTTTACTTCTCTCTTTTTAGTGTCTTCTTTTTTAGTGGAATAACAAACCTGTATTAATTGCTTTATATCCCGCCCTTCTTTTATTAAAAAATCTACTTCGAAATCCGGCTTAGAATAAAAATATACTTCTTTATCCTGTCTTTTTAACTCTAAAAAAACTACATTCTCTATCAGCCGCCCATAATCAATAGAAGCCCTGGGAACAATAGACTGTATCATTCCCGTATCTATGCAATATATTTTCTTGGCTTGTTTAAACTGCTCTTTCAGCTTATAAGAAAAGTTATTTACCTGGAACAACAGGTACGCTTCCTCTAAATAATTAATATAACTTTTAATTGTATGCACGCTTTTTATTTCAAAGATTTTTTTAATCTTATTATATGAAAACCGTGAGGAAAAATTAGAAATAGCGTACAATGCTATTTCTTTCAAGTCTCTGACATATTTTATATTGTACCGGGATACAATATCCCGCGTTATAGTCTTATCGTAAAGCTCTCTCAAATAATTACCTCTCGCGGGCGCATTAAATACTTCAGGGAAACCGCCGTATTCTAAATACTCATTTAACATCCTCTTTATTAAAGCCCTTTTTTCTGTGATATGCATATCCTTTTCTGTTATAGCTGTATTTTTAAACTTAAGGAATTCCCTGAATGAAAACGGATAAAGTTCCGCGCTTAAATACCTGCCGGTCAAATGCGCGGCCAGTTCTCTGCTTAAAAGCCTGGAATTACTCCCTGTGATAATAAAATTATACCCCATTCTTTTGAGGCGGTTAACAAATAATTCCCACCCTTCTATATTCTGAATTTCATCCAAAAATAAATATTTAAATCCAGGGTCTATCTCTTTTAGCTCTTCAAGAAAATTATTCAATTCTCCGCTCTTAATTCCTATAAATCTTTCATCGTCAAAATTAATATATCCATAATCTTTACCTTTCAACAATAAATGAGCTAAGACAGACTTTCCGCATCTCCTCACGCCCATTATGACTTTTATAAGATTCGAACCAAGTATCTTGCTTAAATAAGCGCTTTTCTCTCTCTGGATAATATTATCCTTGAAGATACAGGAGATTTCTTCTCTTTGTTCCAGAAGTATCTGTTTTATAAGTTCTTTTTCCACGAATTGCTCCTTTTATGCAATAAACTGCACAAAATATTAACTTATTGTGCATTTCACTACACACTTACAGTTTATACCACTATGGGCGTTCTGTCAAGCCTCGTAACAGTTCAAGCTCTATGCAATTTCCTTATGGCCGGGTTTTAATTTATTTAGAAATTCAACGCAGGGAATACAGAGAATATCTTTTATTAAAACCTTCTCTTTGCCTCTATATAAAAAATATAATTTAGCCTCTGGATACTCCTCTTTAAAACTTTTCAAAGCGCGCAGGTCTTCATTACGGATACGGGCCGTATTTTTTACCTCAACTGCCCAGAAAATTTCCGGGCCATAAACAATAAGGTCGACCTCTGAGCCTGAGCGGGTTCGCCAGTAATAAATATTATTCTGACCGCCGCTGTAAGCATTCCACGCGACTAAATGCTGAGCTATCAATCCTTCCAGCGCAGCCCCATCTATTTCTTCAGGACGGTCAAGTATTCCCTTCGGCCTTAAGGATCTAAATATCCCCGCATCAAAATAATAAAATTTTGGATGTTGAATAGT
>JAGVFL010000010.1 GCA_020057645.1 Candidatus Omnitrophota bacterium | reverse complement strand
TAAAAAAGAAATGATAAATGGCTATACTCCTATCCGGCTTAAGTAATCTCAATAAGAGCCTGATCTTATTTGAAAGAGATAAGTTGAACTTATCGCCTTGATTATAAATCGGCTCGCTGACTACATTCTCCTTATTAAAATACGAACCCTTGATTGTCAGAATATGAAAGCCGATACCCCGAACATGGCAAAGCAATCCTTTGATTAAATTTTTCCCGCTATCACTCCAGGGAGGAGAGACAGGCTTAGAGATTATTAAGACTTCTTTTCCCATATTCAGGATATCCTGTCAATTATCTCTTCGTAGTTTTTTCTTGTGATTCTGATATCAAATTTTCTCGAAGAACTAAGCGCATTCTCTTGCATGATTTTGAGCTTATCGCCATTGTTTAATAAATAATTTATTCGCTCAGCTATAGCTCCTGGATTTTTCTCTTGGAACAAGAATCCATTATAGCCGTCATCGACTACTTCGCTTATTCCGCCCACATCAGACGCCAATACAGGCCGTTCATGGGCAAGGGCTTCCAGGATTACCACCGGAATCCCCTCTGTCCTTCCGCAAGGCAAGGTAATGGAAGGCACGACAACCAGGTCACACAAGCAAAAATAATCTGACTTGCTGGCCCTATCCACAAACCCCGCAAACCTGGCTGGGATTTTCAATGTTTCGCAAAATTTCATCAAGCGTTTTTTTAATTTTCCGTCTCCGGCAATTATCAGAGTAGAATCTTTAACTTCCTGCATTGCCTGAATCAAATAAACTAAACCTTTAATTTTATCGAGCCTGCCGACAAAAAGTATTACGTGCTTAGTTTTAATTCCGTATCTAGCCCTTAATGCTGATTTTTCTCCTGGTTTATTTATTGTTAAATCTACTCCCAGCTTCACAACGTGGACTTTATCCCCCAGGGCAAAACCTGGATTCTCCGGCAACAGTTTGAATAGCCTGTCTCTTAAGCTAGAGCTCACCACA
Organism: Candidatus Omnitrophota bacterium; assembly: GCA_020057645.1. Lineage (GTDB taxonomy): Bacteria > Omnitrophota > Gorgyraeia > Gorgyraeales > Gorgyraeaceae > UBA10183. The sequence goes on along the minus strand of JAGVFL010000010.1, from coordinate 1,588 downwards.
GTAATTGCATCGCAATTATTAAGAGTAAAAGCAGCCAGGTGTTTCAAAAGCGGCAAGCGCTTTAAGAAATAAAAACCCCCGTCTGAATGAATTGTTATGATATGCCTCTTCTTGGTAACTTTTTTCAATAACGCCCCTAAGAATCCGGATGGCATTAACCAATGCGACCAGATAATATCAGACTCTAACGCAAGCAAAAAAGAATGATATAAGTTAAAAAACAAAAACAAAGGAAGCTGCAATAAGGACAACGGATTCTTTAGATTAGCCGGAATCCCGGAATTATAAGTTAACGCCTGCAATCCCTTCGGATAAAAATAGCCAAACCTTTTTACGCTGATACCATTCATGACTTCTGAACTTTTACTGTTCGAGCAAGACGGCGCTAAAACAAAAAATCTATATTTGTCTATAGACATAGACCGCAAAAGAGAATCTATGAAAGAGCCAGCGAAATCGCCCTCAAACCGGGGAAAAGATGTCGTCAATACTCCGATACGTTTTTGCATATAACCTTTATTTAACTTTTGCTCTACTCAACAAATATAGGTTTTTTAAAAAGATACTTTTTCCAAATTCTCCAAACAAATAGCCTTAACAATAAAATCGATACGTTAAAAGCAAAACTAAAGATATTTATCCCGGATTCAGCCTCTCCATAAATTGATTTAACCCTGACGTCCTTGACCCTCAGGTCATAAACATTCAATTTTGCCAGGATATCATTGGGAAAACCGTATCTCTTATAGAGTTTATCGTGCTCTATGCGCCTAAAAGCCTTGCGGCTTATCGCGGTATATCCGCACTGTGAATCAACCAAATTCCAGTAGCCAGAACTTATCTTGGTTATCAAAGTCAACAGGATATTGCCTATCAGCCTGACTTTGGGCATGCCATTATTTATAAAAAGTTTTAAAGACAGCCTGTTGCCCTTAACATAATCCGCCTTATTATTGATCAAGGGCTCGAGCAGATTGTCAATATCTCGAGGATCCATCTGGGCATCGCCGGCCATAACCACGGCTATATCCGCACCCAAACTAAAAGCCTTCCTATAACCTGATTCTATCGCCCCTCCTACGCCTTGATTTTCCTCATGCTCAATGAGGACAACAGGCCGTTTAAGAAAATCTTTCACGACCTTCGCAGTCAAGTCCGTGCTTTTATCATCCACTACTACCAAGATATCTACAAAATCAGGTACTGAGCTTAAAACCTTAAAGATCAGCTTCTCTTCATTAAATGCCGGCACAACAACGGCTATATTCTTACTTTTATACATATAATACGCCTAGGCTAGTATACTATTTGCTGATTTCAAAGTTAGCCTTATCTCTTTTAACAACTCTATGTCCCGGGTTTCTATTTCATTAAAAACTTTCAGCAGTAATACATAAAAAGCAACGTTAAAAATCGTCATAAAATATGCGTCTTTAAACCCGAGAAAAGCCAATAAGCAATTCGCCGATGCCATGATGATTAAAATAATAAAAGTTTTTAAGATATCCCAATAAGGGATTATGTCCCGGATAGATTTCAAGGCTACCAGGATGCATAGCCAATAAAAACAATGGGCCAAAATCCCGCC
>JAGVFL010000036.1 GCA_020057645.1 Candidatus Omnitrophota bacterium | reverse complement strand
GACTAAACACCGCTTTTACATAAAATAGCTGGGAGGTGCTGGACATGGCAACGAACGTTAAAATAATAATCTACGTAATAGAAGTTCTGGTTTTTATCCTGATATTTTTCGCAGGATATTTCATAAGGAAGTTTTTCGGGGAAAAGCATCTCAAGGAGACAGAGGACAGGACAAAGAAAAACCTCGAGAATTCCAAAAAGGAATTTGAAAACAAGAAAAAAGAAATAGAGCTGGAAGTAAAAGACCTGAAATTCAAAATACAGTCGGACTTTGAGCAGGCCACAAAAGACAGGCGCCAGGAGTTGTCTAATCTTGAAAAAAGGCTGGTGCAAAAAGAAGAGAACATAGACAGGAAAGTGGATATCCTTGACAGAAAAGAAAAGGATATAACAAGAAGAGAAGGGCTTTTGACGGATAAGGAGAAGTCCCTTGAATCAAGGCACAACGAGCTTTCAAGGCTTATTGAAGAAGAAAAAGTGAAACTGCAGAGGATATCCGGTTTAAGCGTTGAAGAGGCAAAGAAGTTGTTTTTACAGAGGGTGGAGATTGATGCCCAGAGAGAGGCGCAGCTGCTTTTTAAAGATATAGAAGATAAGGCCAGGGAGTCTGCGGATAAAAAGGGCAAAGAGATCCTTTCACTCAGCATGCAGAAGTGCGCCGCCGAACACGTCACCAATACTACCGTATCTGTCGTGAACCTTCCGAACGACGAGATGAAAGGAAGGATCATAGGCAGAGAAGGCCGCAATATCCGGGCGCTTGAGATAGCTACGGGAGTGGATGTGATTATAGACGATACCCCCGAAGCTGTCATACTGTCCGGTTTTGATATTGTGAAGCGCGAGATAGCGAGAATAAGTTTAGAACGGCTTCTGCAGGACGGACGCATTCACCCGGGCCGCATTGAAGAAGTTGTCACTAAAGTAAAGCAAGAAATGGAGACTACCATTAAGGAAGAAGGAGAACGCACGATTTTTGAATTAGGGCTTCAGAAGGTCCATCCTGAAATAGTCAGGCTGGTAGGCAGGCTGAAATATAGGACCAGCTATGGGCAGAATGCCCTTCAACACATGAAAGAGGTAAGCATTATTATGGGCGTCATGGCAGGAGAGCTTAGCCTGGATGTAACACTTGCAAAAAGAATAGGGCTCCTGCACGACATAGGAAAGGCTGTTACTCATGAAGTGGAAGGCCCGCACGCAAAGATAGGGGCGGACCTTGCAAAAAAATACGGAGAGTCGCCGGATATTATAAATGCAATAGCGTCTCATCACGAAGAAGAAGCGCCGAACTCTATTTACGCGGTTCTTCTGCAGGCTGCTGATGCTGTGAGCGCTACAAGGCCGGGCGCGAGGCGCGAGACCCTTGAAAACTATATAAAACGGCTTGAAAAACTGGAAGCTATAGCTGACTCATTCAAGGGCGTTGAAAAGGCGTTTGCGATACAGGCCGGAAGAGAGATACGGGTGGTTGTTCAGCCTGAAAAGATAAGCGATCTTCAAGCAATGGGTTTAGCCAGGGAGATAACAAAGAAAATAGAAGAAGGCCTTGAATATCCAGGGCAGATAAGAGTTACTGTAATACGCGAAACAAGAGCGGTGGAGTACGCTAAGTAACTTGTTTGTCATTGCGAGGAGCGATAGCGACGAAGCAATCTCAATAGATTGCTTCGCTTCGCTCGCAATGACATTAGACAGGCAAGCTTATGAAGATTCTTTTAATCGGAGATATAGTCGGCAGCCCGGGCAGAGATGCCGTAAAAAAAATAGTGCCGAAATTACGCAGGGACAGGTCTATTGATTTTGTAATCGCCAACGCAGAGAATGTCGCAGGTGGCTCAGGGCTTACTCCTGAAACCGTGGATGAGTTATTGCAGAATAAGATAGATGTCATAACTTCAGGAGACCATGTCTGGAAGAAAAAAGAGATGTACGAAAGGCTCTCAAAAGACAAGCGCGTTTTGAGGCCGGCGAATTATCCCGAGGCCTCTCCCGGCTCAGGCATGACAGTTATTTCTCTGGAGAATGGAAAAAAAATAGCCGTGATAAATCTTTTGGGCAGGGTCTTTATGAAACCGGTTGACTGCCCTTTTACAGCGGCTGAAAGAGAGATCGGAAAGATTAATAGAGAGACAAAAATTATTCTCGTGGACATGCACGCGGAGGCTACAAGCGAAAAGATAGCCATGGGCAGGTTTTTGGACGGCAGGGTAAGCGTTGTGTTCGGCACGCATACGCATGTTCAGACGGCGGATGAAAAGATATTTCCGCACGGCACCGGCTATATAACGGATTTAGGGATGACAGGGCCTCAGGATTCGGTCATAGGCAGGAGACATGACGCAATCGTAGAGCATTTTTTGACGTGCATGCCGAAAAAATTTGAAGTAGCGGATAAAGACGTGGAATTGCAGGGCGCTATAGTAAATATAGACGATGAAACCGGCAAGGCCCTTTCTATAGAAAGGGTAAAAGAAAAATTGGATAATTACCGCTAGCATGAAAGATGACGGAAGATATATTTATACGGTAAGCCAACTCTCTTCTAGCATAAAAATCGTGCTTGAGGATTCATTCCGGAACATATGGGTTGAAGGAGAGATATCGAATTTTAAGGCCGTTGCAGGCCATTTTTATTTTACGTTAAAGGATGATAAGAGCGAGTTGAAATGCGTTTTTTTTAAAAGCAGCAACGAGAAGATAAAGTTTGAGATGAAAGACGGCACGCAGGTTTTATGCTGCGGGAAAATAAGCATATATGAACAAAGAGGGGTTTATCAGCTTTACGTTGCGAAGATAGAGCCGAAGGGCGTAGGAGAACTGCAGCTCGCGTTTGAACAGCTTAAAGAAAAACTTTTTAAGGAAGGGCTTTTTGACGAAGCTCACAAAAAGCCGATACCGCTTCTTCCTGAAAAAATAGGGATAGTCACGTCAATCACGGGCGCTGCCATAAAAGATATCCTGCACGTTTTGAATAAAAGATTTTCTAACGTGGGGGTAATTATAAATCCCGTAAAGGTCCAGGGAGACGGGGCCAAAGAAGAGATAGCGTCTGCGATAGAAGAGTTTAATATGCTAGGCAACGTGGATGTGATGATAGTCGCGAGGGGCGGCGGAAGCTTAGAGGATTTGTGGGCTTTTAACGAGGAGATAGTGGCAAGGGCCATATATAATTCAAAGATACCTGTTATAAGTGCGGTGGGGCACGAGATAGACTGGACGATAAGCGATTTTGCAGCGGACATGAGGGCGCCTACGCCTTCTGTGGCAGCGGAAATTGTGATAGCGAAAAAGAGCGAGCTGGCTGACAGGCTGGACGAGATAGAAAAAAAGATAACAGGCTTCCCCATGGACATGATAAAGGAATACGTTCAGAGGCTGGATGAGATTGAAGAAGGCATGGTCTTGAGGTTCAGGCATTATATGGAGTTAAAGGAAGAAAATTTTAAACTGCTTTCAGAAAAATTGGGCATACTCAGCCCCGTTGGAATTTTAGATAGAGGATATAGCATCAGTTTCAAACTTCCAAATAAAAAAATAATAAAAAGCAGCGAGGATATTAAATCCGGAGATTTGATAGAAACCAGGGTTTCCAAGGGCAGTTTTATAAGTAAAGTCGGGCGCCAATAGCGTCAAATGTTACACTTCTGACAATGTCAGTTTTGTCGCATTGGGATATAGAGGAGGATATATATGGCAAAAGAATTGAAATTTGAAGAGATGATGAAAAAGCTGGAGCAGATTGTAGACGAACTTGAGAGCGGAGACATGCCTTTGGAAGAATCATTAAAGAAATATGAAGAAGGCGTAAAATTGATCCAGGCTTGCAGGAAAAGGCTGGACGAGACAAAGCGCAAGGTAGAGGTCCTTGTTAAAAAAGACGGCAAATCCAGCCTGGAGCCTTTTAAAGAATAAACGCGGAACTAACGCGGAAATGAGAGTTTTGGGAGTCGGACTCCCGAGTGTATATATGAATATCCAAAAATACATAATAGCTAAGAAAAAAATAATAGATAAAGCCCTGGATAAATACCT
>JAGVFL010000073.1 GCA_020057645.1 Candidatus Omnitrophota bacterium | reverse complement strand
CCTTCAACCCCGCGGTCGTTCCATTCAGCGTCTTTTTCAGGCGGGCTTATAAATAACGTGTAAAGCCTGACTGTATCTGCCCCGTATTTCTCTATCAGGTCGTCCGAGCTTACGACGTTGCCTCTTGATTTTGACATCTTGATTCCATTTTTAGTAATCATACCCTGGGTAAAAAGCTTCGCAAAAGGCTCTTTAAAACCTATATGCCCCATGTCGCACAAAACCTTGATAATAAATCTGGAATACAATAAATGAAGTATTGCGTGCTCTACCCCTCCTATATACTGGTCAATAGGCATCCATTTATCTATAAGGTCTTTATCAAAAGGTTTTTTATCGTCTTTCGGAGACAAATATCTAAGAAAATACCAGCTTGAATCTACGAACGTATCCATCGTGTCTATCTCGCGCCTCGCGCTGCCGCCGCATTCAGGGCACTTTGTATTTACAAATTCAGGCGCGTCTTTTAAAGGCGATTCTCCGTGCGGCTTAAATTTAACGTTCTTCGGCAATAAAACCGGCAAATCTTTTTCATCAACCGGCTGCATGCCGCATTTGTCGCAATAAACCATTGGTATGGGCGCGCCCCAATATCTCTGCCTTGAGATAAGCCAGTCTCTCAATTTATAATGCACCTCTTTTTTGCCGATTTTCTTTTCTTCCATGAAGTCAGCAATTTTTTCTACGGCATCCATACTAGGAAGGCTGTTAAATTGCCCTGAATTCACCATTATGCCTTCTTCAACATACGCCTCTTTCATTTTATCCGCGTCCAGATGCCCTCTTGGATTATCAATTACAACCTCTATGCCCAAGCCGTATTTTTTTGCAAATTCAAAATCCCTTTGGTCGTGGCCCGGCACTGCCATTACAGCTCCTGTCCCATATTCTGTTACGACATAGTTTCCTATCCATAAAGGCGCGGCCTTATTATTCATGGGATTTATAGCAAATCTGCCTGTAAATATGCCTTTTTTATCTTGCTCGGCGCTGACCCTGTCTGCAGCATTTTCTTTTCTGGTCTCGTTTATAAATTTTTCTATTTCTTTTTTGTTCGGAGCGTCCTTTATTAACTCTTGAATGGCAGGATGTTCATTGCTGATTACCATGTAAGTAACGCCGTAAATAGTGTCCGCTCTTGTCGTAAAACATCTCAAAACAATATCCGAATCCTTTACCTTAAAGTCTATTTCAATCCCCTGACTGCGGCCGATCCAGTTCTTCTGCATCAGCTTTACGCGTTCCGGCCAGTCTTTCAGTAACTCCATGTCTTCAAGAAGCCTCTGGCTGTATTCAGTTATTTTAAAAAACCACTGTTCTAAATCGCGTAAAGTAACCTGCGAAGAGCACCTCTCGCATTCTCCGTTTATGACTTGTTCATTGGCAAGCACTGTCTGGCATGAAGGGCACCAGTTTACGGATGCCTTTTTCTTATAAGCAAGGCCTTTTTTATAAAGCTGTAAAAATATCCACTGCGTCCATTTATAGTATATAGGAAGGCATGAAACAACTTCCCTATCCCAGTCATAACCGGCTCCCCATGAGTCGAACTGCCTTCTCATTGTCTTTATATTGTTAAGCGTGGATATCTCGGGATGGATGCCATTTTTTATTGCGGCGTTTTCCGCCGGAAGGCCGAATGCGTCGAAGCCCATAGGAGACAGGACATTATATCCCCTCATTATCTTATATCTGACCACCGAGTCTCCTATTATATAATTTCTGCCATGGCCCACGTGAAGCGCAGCTGAAGGATAAGGAAACATCATGAGGCAATAATACTTTGGCTTGGAAGAATTCTGGTCCATTTTAAACAGGCCCATATCCTCCCATTTCTTATGCCACTTTGCCTCAATCTCTTTAAAAGGATAAAATTCGCCTGCCATATACTAGAATGGTGTGAGTGGTGGAGCAGACGAGATTTGAACTCGTGGTCTCCGCAATGCCATTGCGGCGCGATACCAACTTCGCTACTGCCCCGCTCTAAAGTTTATTATTAGACACAAATTATAACATAAAGTTATGGGATTATAAAGGATAAATTAACGAAGGTTACACTTTTGACAATGTCTTAAATGTAACCTTCGTCAAAAGCATTGCAACCTATTTGTTCTTAATAATCGCCGAGGCTTTTATGTCAAACGGGTTGGTCCTGACGGCAAGGGAGAAAAGATACGGGTAGCTATTATGCAGGTGCCGCATGTAAATAATCCACTCAACAATCAATAAGCTGTATGCCCTTTTTATGTCTCCGGTCAAATGTTCATAATCAGCTTCCGGCAGATCTTTTAAATCAGGCCTTGCGCATAATTCTTCCGCGAGATGAAATACAGCCCACAACAAGGCAGTGAAGGTTTCGTGCTCCAGCAGATTTGGATTTTCCAAAAGCCTCAATAAGAATTCTCGCCTTTCGCTAATGGTCTTTTTCAAATGCTCAATATTGCCTTTATGTATATTGATTTCCGGCTTATGGCTATTGAATTTTTTCTTAAGTTGATAGTAGTCATTCTGTTTCCAGTCTTTGTTAAACACCAGGTGCCCCTGAGATATTCCGGATCCGCGTCAAACTTCCAGAATATTTTCAAGAGTTCAGTCCCTGCCTCGCTGAAAAATGCGCCTATTACCATGTTTAATTTTCTAAACATCGCGCGTTTTTCCTGTCTTGCCATTACCTGATCTACCACCAGGGTCACGAATAAAACGCTTATCGGAAGAAATGCCAGGTCGCCCAATAAATAAATAACAATATGATGGGCGTCGCGGAATATGGCATAATGCAGCAGATGCAGCAAAACAGAGAGCCCCACAAGCATGATGCTTAATAGTATTTTCCAATGTATGCGCTTCATATCAACCCTCCAGCTTAATCTCCGAAGTCGTTCCCATCTTGACATATATCGGCTGAACTGTCTTTCTTAAAAAAGATACCTTGCGGGCAAATATGACAGAAGCTATTATGCAGCACATCCCGCTGATTGTTAATGTATTGCCGGCGCCGAACCTTATTGCCATGCTGCCTGCTAAAAGGCTTCCTAAGGGCGCCATGCCCATAAATGCCATTGTATAAAAACTCATCACTCTTCCTCTTTTATCGTCATCCACGATAGTCTGCAGTATTGTATTGCTTAATGCCATCTGCACCATGATGCCGAATCCTGAAACAAACAGCGATGGTAAAGAAATCCATATGTTATGCGAAAAAGAAAATGCTGTAATGCCTAACCCGAATACGCCTGCTGAAACAGGCAATAGATTCCCGAGCGCAGCCACCCTCTTTTTGGACGCAAGATAAACTGTCCCGCCTAATGCGCCCAGGCCGACAGCTGCCATTAGAAAACCTAGCGTATGCGGCCCTCCGCCCATAACATCCCTTGCAAAAACAGGCATCAATACCGCGTAAGACATTCCCATTAAGCTTATGATTCCCAATAGCAACAAAATTGCCCTGATAGGCTGAAATCCGAAGGCGTAATTGAAACCTTCTTTTAAATCCTTGAATATGTCGTAATCTTTCGCCCTATCTTTTCCGATTTTAACCGCCTGGTCCATTGCTAAAAGCGACGCTATCACTGCCAGATAACTTATTGCGTTAATAAGAAAACATGCGCCCTCGCCTGTAATAGCTATCAACACGCCTGCTACAGAAGGGCCTATCAGCCTGGCAACATTGAACATCATGGAATTCAATGCGATTGCGTTTCCAAGATCCCCCTTATCTTCTATCATCTGCAATATGAATGACTGCCTTGCGGGTATATCAAGCGAATTTATACAGCCTAAAAATATGCCCAAGACTATAATATGCCATACGGCAATATGACCCGTTAGCGTCAGAAACGCGAGAATAAAAGCCTGAAGCATTGCCAAGGCCTGCGTAACCACTAGTATCTTATACCGGTTATGCCTGTCGGCAAGAACCCCTGTAAAAGGCGCCAGGATAAAAGCCGGGATCTGGCTGGAAAAACCTACCACGCCTAGCATTAACGCGGAATTCGTCATTCTGTACACAAGCCAGCTCATGGCAACGTACTGCATCCAAGTGCCTATGAGCGATACGCTCTGGCCCATAAAAAAAATCCTGAAATTTTTATATCTCAACGCGCGAAAAACCATATCTTGTTTTATATATCTTTCAATAACTTCTGTTCCAACCTTGACATGATGTTAGAATTATCGATAAATCTTGATACCTTGTTAAATTGGTTCATAGAGCCTCTGTTATTTTCATGATGAAACGTAATAAATAAATGGTCTTTTGCCCTTGTGAGCCCTACGTAAAACAACCTGCGCTCTTCCTCTATGCTTTCATCATCGCCCAAGGAAAAACTCACGGGAAACACTCCGTCAATAAGCCCTATCAAAAACACTGCTTCCCACTCCATGCCTTTTG
>JAGVFL010000045.1 GCA_020057645.1 Candidatus Omnitrophota bacterium | reverse complement strand
TATCTTGAATGCCTTTATGACAGGGTTTTTCTTATCCTCAAGCGAAATAATCGCGTATGAAACCTCGGGATAAAAGGCCTGCTCCACATCATGGCTTGAAGGATATGCATGGCTCGCCACATGCGAATGATAAATCCCTATCATCTCCATGCCCGACCCGCGTATTTCTTTCATAACCTTAAGTTGTCCTTTTGGATCCATAAAAAACGTGGAAGGGCTCGCATCAGTATTGTTCATCGCATAAACCTTTTCAACCTTACCGTCTTTGCCTGCCAGTATCCCGCAGGCCTCGTTAGGGAATTCCTTTCTGCTCTGCGACACTATTTGATCGAACAGTTCTTTCTTTAATATAAGCATGGCTTATCCTTTCAGGAACACCAGCGCTAAAATATATGAAGTTACTATTGAGATTAAAGGCGTAATTATCCAGACAAAAAAAGTCTTCCGGATAATATGATGGTCCCACGTGCATTTATGCCCATTCTTTAAACAGCTTACGGCAAATATAGCGGAGAGATTTAACTGCACCAGCGATTGAGGGATGCTAAAAAGAGAAGCAAATATAAGTAATGTTGCCGTAACAAATGCAACCAAAGTGCTTGAAACCAGCCCCAATGGCACAATCTCGCGGCCTGCGGTATCTAACGGGCCTTTGCCTAACAGCCACGCTCCGATCCCAAAAATAGGCGCTACTAAAAGCAGGCCTGAAAATATGTTTATAATACCTGCGCCAAATAACGGCCCCACAGCATTTGCCACATTATTTGTGCCAATGGCAAAGGCAACATAACAGCTTACAACCAGCGCAGATAACCGCATCTTTTTTTCATTAGCGAATATCTTTTCGTAAATATGCAGGTTATTACGCTCCGGCGGATAGATAATCCTGTATAACAAAAATGTCAATACATAGGACAGGAAAGGGAGAATAATCCACGCAGGTAGTATCTTAATAAATAATGTAGCAAGATTCAACCGTTGAAAATATAACCCAACCCCAACTACTGCCATTACCGTAACCTGGCTCGTAGACTGCGGTATCTTTAAGATATTGGCAAGAAAAAGGCTTAAAGCAGATGAGCCTAAAATTATAAGAACCGCATCAAAGCTCATCAATTCCTTAGGCAGTATCCCTTTACCAAGAGTCAATGTAACATTTTTCCCAAGAAGAACTGCGCCTAAAATAACAAATGCCCCGAATAAAATCAAAGAATTTTTCTTCTTTATCAATCTGCCGCCATAGACTGCGGCAAAAGAAGGCGCAATGCCTGACGCGCCCATATTTATGGCAAAAAATATCACTATGCCAATTAATAACATTATCTTAATCAATTTTTACCCTCTATATCCCTGCGCCCATTATTGTCTTTAAAGGCCTGGTATGTATGCCGCATTCACCGCCGCATTTACTTGTGCCAATCCATCGTCCTGCGCGTTCATCTTCTTCATTAGTTATTTTTGTGCATGGAGCGCATCCAAGCGACCTATAACCCTCAGCATAAAGAGGGTTTACCTTAACGCCATTAAGAGCCAGATACTGCCAGACCTCTCTTTCCTTCCATATGAGAATAGGGTTTAATTTAATCAACCCTATATCGCGCTCTTCAACCTCTTTAAAATCTGCGCGGGTCCTGCCTTCAGTGCAGCGTAAACCGGTAACCCAGCATGTGACCTTCATCTCCTCAACAGCCCGCTTGACCGGTTCTACCTTCAATATATCGCAGCATTTATCAGGGTTTGTTTCATAAAGCCTGTCTGGTATTTCTGAGTCATTCTTATAAACTTTCAATTCCGGATATCGCGCCACCTCCTGTTTCATAAATACTACGGTCTCTTTAGGCTTGAACCTTGTTGTTACAATAAATCCGCGTATCTTGGAATTTACCCTCTTAGCAAGATCCCATACTGCCACTGAATCCTTACCAAGGCTATTAGCGACTACCAGTCCATCCCCATACTTTTCATAAGCCTCTTTTATAAGAGATAGAGATCTATCAACCTTTTCCTTAAAATTCAGCGTTTCTACTAATTCTTTTAAATCATCCTTGTTTTTCAACAAACTCATAACTACCCCCTCCCTTTTTTATAATGTCTACTATGTTTATCATAATAGTAAAGTATACATTATTCTTAAAATATTGTCAAGCCAAAAATGCCAACTGATCTATATTCGCCTAAGTTGACACTCTGACGTTGTCAGAGTGTCAACTTAGCTGCATCCAGTCCTTTAGAACCGGTTGGTATCCTTTGGCCGCCAACATTGCCTTAATCTCTTCCACATTTCTGGTATCTGAAATTTCAAATTGAGGCACGTTAAATCCCTTATGAGATTCTATGGTATGGCCTCCTACTTTGGTAGAGGAGCCCGCTGACATACGGGTAATGCCGAGCGGCAGCAGGTCTTCTCTAAGTTTAGAACTTTCCCGCGTAGATATGGTAATTCCGAGCCGCGGTAAAAAAATTCTCAAAGCAATAATTATCTGCGCTATATTCTTGTCGCTGATATCGCTCGATATTTTAAATTCTCCTACATGAGGCCTGAGCCTTGGTATTGACGCCCCTATTTCTACATTATAAAATTTATCCTGAAGATATTTCGCGTGAAGCCCCATAAAGAAAATCTCTCTCCGCCAGTCATTCAGCCCCAATAAAACCCCTATATTTACATTCCTGATGCCGTT
>JAGVFL010000011.1 GCA_020057645.1 Candidatus Omnitrophota bacterium | reverse complement strand
TTTAACCCCACCTACGCGGTGGAAGGATTATGATAAAGAATAATGTTCAAAAGGTCCTAAGTGAATTACCTGGTCATGTGGAGCTCGTAGCTGTTGCTAAATCCCGGAGCGTAGAAGAGATCTTAGAGGCGATAGATAGCGGCGTAAGGATCATCGGCGAAAATTACGTCCAAGAGGCAGAGGAAAAATTCAGCGTAATCGGGCCGAGGGTAAAATGGCATTTTATAGGCCATCTCCAGAAAAATAAGGTGAAAAAGGCAGTCAAAATCTTTAACATGATAGAGACTGTTGATTCAATTGGAATAGCTGATGAGATAAATAAGGCCTGCGCTTCTATCAATAAAACCATGCCGGTTCTCATAGAGGTTAATTCAGCCAAGGAGAAAAATAAATCCGGCGTATTGCCTCTAGACGCTGAAACCATCATAAAGAATATACTAGGCTTACCTAATATAAAGCTGCTAGGCCTCATGACAATGGGCCCTCTCCTCGAAAACCCCGAAGACTACCGCCCATATTTCAAAGAAACAAAAACTCTTTTCGATAAAATAAGAATAAGTCACGATATAAAATACCTTTCCATGGGCATGAGCGATTCCTACCATATAGCCATCCAGGAAGGCGCGAATCTTGTCAGGATCGGCACCGCGCTCTTCGGCCCCCGGTAAAATCAGTAGCACATCCTATGCACGTCATTGCGAGTCTCGCCACCAAAGGTGGCGGACGAAGCGACCGAGGACGAAATGTCCGAGGAAGTGCCGAGTCCTCCGGACGAGGCCAATCTCAATACCGTTCGAGCCTGTCGAGAACTGTCACTATGCCCAATAGACACATTCGCACAGCCCCTATTGATTGTTGACCTTTTAGCAGGTAAAATATCTCCATATGGGTAATAATAAAGATTTATACAATCCCACTTTCCCACTTGACTAAATACCCACTTTATGGCATACTCATAATAGGGGGTGAGATATATGACTATAAACGTTGAGGAAAAATTCATCGCAGTCGGCATTAAAACTGTGGATTCCAAGAACAGGATAAATCTTGGCGAAAAAGTCCTGAAAGCTATTTCTTCTAAAAACAAGGCAGATGCGTATAAGGTATTTGTAGGAAAGGATGGAGATATTTTATTGAAACCTGTTGTTGTTGTTCCATCCAGGGAGGCATGGATCTATGACAATCCTAAAGTGCTCAAGCAGATCCGGGATGGCTTGAACGAAGCAAGTGAAGGCAAGGTAGAAAAAGTAAAAGATTTAGATAAGTTTTTTAAGGAGCTATGAACTTTATATTATGCTTTACCATAGCGGCTAAACAGGCTCTTATTAACTTAAAACAACACCCTGCGTTAGAAAAACAATATAAAGCTGTTAAAAAAACATTAGAGTTTCTTAGCCAAAACCCTCGTCACCCAAGTTTACAAACCCACCAGTATTATTCTTTGCAAGGGCCCAAGGGCGAAAAGATCTTTGAGGCATACGCGGAACAAGATACCCCTAAGGTTTATAGAGTATTTTTCTACTATGGACCCGGCAAAGGAGAAATGACTGTCTTTTCCATAACATCGCATCCTTGACAATGCGTACACAACATGGTACACTTATTGCGGAGGTGAATATATGGTAAAGAATATATCTACAAGAAAATTAAGAGAGAACCTTGCCGGCGTGATAAAGGACGTGAAGGTTAACTTCGACCGTTATATCATATCCCGCCGCGGCGAACCGGAAGCCGTGCTCATGTCTGTGGATGATTATGAAGGCTGGCTGGAAACCATCGAGATAATGAGCGACAAGAAACTGATGAATGATATAAGGCTGGCCGAAAAAGATATTAAAGAAGGGAGATTCTATACCTTCGAAGAAGTGTTTGGCAAAAAACCGCGCAAGTCCGGCAAATGAACCTCTACGCCATAATAATCTCGCCCCGGGCAAAAAAAGATATAGAAAGTCTTCCTGATAATCTTAAGGCCAGAATAGCTAACGCGTTATATAATATTTTAGCGCCCAATCCTTTCTTAGGCAAAGCCCTTAAAGCTGATCTAAAAGGGAGATATTCTTATAGAGTAGGGGATTACAGGATTATCTACAGCATAGTTAAACACGAACTAATAATCCAGATCATTAAAGTCAGCCACAGAAGAGAGGTTTATAGATAACATCTCCGAGGTGGCCGCAGGTCTCCTCGGAGGTGGAGGTGGTTATATATTGTTCGAGCCTGTCGAGAACTGCCACTATGCCTATTAGACAATGTCAGTTTGTAAAATTTGTGGTATAATTAATCAGAGGAAACAAGAGCAATATATATATTAAGGGACGTGTCAAAAAGGGACACATAACTTTGTAGAGTGTTCCAAAATAACACGTCCCCAGTAAAACATTAATATTAGTAAAAATCGAAAGGAGGGATGGTTATGGCAAAGTTTTTAATGCTTGGCAAGTATTCAAACGAAGCAACAAAAGGCATAAGCGGCGAACGCACGAAGAAAGTAGTCGGAGCTATTGAAAAGGCCGGAGGCAAGATTGATTACATGTATGCGTTGCTGGGCGGGTATGACCTGGCTTTTGTGGTGGATTTTCCGGGTGTGAAGGATGCCATGAAGGCCTCTATCGCGCTCACCAAAGCCACAGATATCGGATTCAGCACCATGCCTGCAATCACAGTGGAAGAGTTCGATAAGATAGTGGGATAATATTTAAGCAGCCGTCCTATTGAGAGAGTATGGCAAGGCTACCCGTATTTATAATTATTTTGATTATAGCTGCCGGTTATGTTCTTTTTATTGGCAAGGAGAATATACTTATGGCTGAAACAAAGTTGATTCAGTTACCCAAACCGCTTAATAAAGGCAATATTTCTCTTGAAGAGGCTATTTTTAAAAGGCGCTCTCAACGCAGTTTCGAACAAAAGGATTTGAGTTTGCAGCAGATCAGTCAGCTTCTTTGGGCTGGCCAGGGCATAACCGCAAAGGAAGGATTCCATGGTCTTCGCACTGCTCCTTCCGCAGGCGCATTATATCCCATGGAGATTT
>JAGVFL010000154.1 GCA_020057645.1 Candidatus Omnitrophota bacterium | reverse complement strand
GCTGCAAATACACATCGTCTATGAATTCGCCTTTAAGGTAAACTATAAAATCCTGTAAAGACGTGCCTTCTTCTCCTACTACTTTCATCATCTGTTTTACTTCATAGCTTCTCTTTAAAACAGCTTGGGCCGAGCTTACCTCTTTCTCGTCTATAAAACTGGTGTATTTACTCCAGCTTTCAAGAGGGTCTATGGCAGGGTATCTTCTCGCGTCAGACCTCTCTCGCGAAAGCCCGTGAAACGCGCCTACTACCTTTAATGTAGCCTGCGTGACAGGCTCTTCAAAGTTTCCTCCCGCGGGGCTCACTGTCCCGCCTATTGTAACAGAGCCTAAACTCCCGTTATGTAGTCTTACCAGGCCCGCTCGTTCATAAAATGACGCTATTCTATTTTCAAGATACGCGGGGAACGCTTCTTCTCCCGGGATCTCTTCCAATCTTCCGGACATCTCTCGCATCGCCTGCGCCCACCTGGAAGTGGAATCAGCCAAAAGCAGCACATTTAACCCCATCTGGCGGTAATATTCCGCGATAGTAACAGCTGTATAAACGCTTGACTCCCTCGCACTCACAGGCATTGAGCTGGTGTTGCAGATAATAACAGTCCTCTCTATCAGGCTCTTCTTTGTCCTCGGATCTACAAGGTGCGGAAATTCCCTTAATGTCTCCACGACCTCTCCTGCCCTTTCTCCGCACGCCGCTATAATTACTATATCTATTTCCGCGTGCTTACTGATAAGCTGCTGCAAGACTGTTTTCCCTGAGCCAAAAGGCCCGGGGATACAATATGTCCCGCCCAGAGCAACCGGCACGAGCGTATCAATAATCCTGATTTTTGTAGTCAGGGGTTTTACAGGTCTTAATTTTTCGGCAAAACACGCTATGGGCGCTTTTACAGGCCAGGTCTGCGACATGGTAACAGGATAAATGTTTCCATGTTCATCCTTTAACTGCGCTACTATGTGCTTGATGTTATATTTGCCTTTACCCGCTATCTTTTCCACTTCAGCCTGGCCTTTCAAAATAAAAGGCGCCATGATCCAGTGTTCAAAGATGCCTTCATGCGTAAATCCTAATTTTTCTCCGGGTTTTAATTTCTGGCTGATTTTGGCAGCCGGCGTAAATTCCCATTCCTTTTTATCGTCCAGGGCTTCTAAATACAAGCCCCTTTTTAAGAAAAATCCTGATTTTTCCGCCAGATGCGGCAATGGGTTCTGCAGGCCGTCAAATATCTGGCCCAATAGCCCGGGCCCGAGTTCTACCGAGAGAAGTTCTCCTGTAAATTCCACCTTTTCTCCCAGCTTAAGGCCTTTTGTATCTTCGTAAATCTGGAGCTCCGCGATATTGCCTGTGACGCGGATTACCTCTGATTTAAGCCGCTCTTCATTATGCAATATGAACGCTACTTCATTCTGCATGACGTAATCTTTAAATTCAACCCTTGCCATGTTGCCGTTTATACCGGTCAGTATCCCGGCTCTTTCTGCGCTCATAGTTTTCCTGCCAATCTTTCTAATACCTTTACGCCCTCGCTTGAATTAATCCTGTGCCAGCGCTCCAATATCTTGAGCTGAAGGCCATATGCGGCAAGATATTCTATATCAAAATAATGGCCTGTTTTAATCTCTTCTATCTTTTCCCATCTTGCTCTATCCAGATATAATTCCGCTTCCGCAGGAGAATCCTGGTTTACTGCCCAGTGCGCCAATGGCGCGATAAAAGGGTCAAGCCCTTCATTGCCTCGCAAATATTTATTCGGGTCTTTGCCTTTTTTAGCGGCCCTTGTCCTTACGAGCTCGTTTCCCAGGCCTCTATTGAAACTCTTCCATTCTTTTAATAAAGGCAATTTATCTTCTATGTCCATAGAAGGCTCTATTGATAGATTTACCAGGATACCCATATCATCCTGATTTAACTCTGAGCTGCACGCCTCAAGAAAATCAGGATAAAAAACTGGCGGCTTCATGCCAAAGTGAAGCATCGGTAAACTCGCAATTAGATAATAATAAGAATTTTTCATTGTCTAAAGTAGGGAATGGCCGCGACCATTCCCTACGTTATTAATTTTGCCAATTCCGGATTGAGATACGCGCTCAATGCCTCCAGCAGCCCTTCGTCGCTAAAATCAAAATATGATTTGCCCTTGTCGAAACTTATTGAAAAACCCGCGTTTATGTTCTGAGACGGCCTGAATTCCACGCCGGCTTTAACTTTATCTTTTAATTTAGAGACAAACGTGTTTTTTATTTTCTCAAGGTCTTCTTTTTTCACCAGTATTTTTATATCATCTGCCTTGCCGTTTTTTTCCACATATTTATCTATCAGGTCCGCCAATATGCCGGCTATCTCTTCGTTGGATAGGGCTTGATTTATTTCGCCGGCTATAATCTTATTCAGCGTCTTTCTTATGTCCTCTTTCAGGCCAAGCAAAAGGTCTCTGGATGCCTGTTTTACGCTAAGATTGGCGCTGGCTTTGGTTTTCTCCGCTTCAGCTTTAGCCTTCCGGATTATTTCATCGGCAAGCTTTCTCGTGTCTCCGAGTATTTTTTCCGCGTTTTTTCCTGCCTTATCTTCGATTACCCTGGCCTTTTCTTCCGCTGATTTTATTCCTTCCTGATTTATTTTTTCAAGAAGGCCTTTTAAATTTTCTGACATCTCTCACCTCTATATTTTAAAGATATTTTTCTTGGCGGGCATTCTGGTATTACGCCAACTCTTTGTACAGCCTCTCTGCTTCCTGAGTATTTTTTACTATCACCACGGGGCACGGGGATTCCCTGAATATCCTTTCTCCCTCGCTGTAAAGCGCCTCTTTCCAGGACAAGACCTCTTTCAGATCGCCCATTATCAGTAAATCAGCGCCCAATTCCTTTGCCTTGTTAGCTATTTCGCTATGGACCTCTCCTTTTAAAATTAAAGATTCGAATTCCACTTTTTTATTTTCCGCAAGGGCCTTTATCCTCTGCATGAAAAGCTTGGACTGCTGTTCCATGTCTATCTCATATTCCCTTGCCTCAATCTCTACAAATACCCTGCTTTTCAATAACTCCTGTATGGCGTTTCCGTCTATAACATAAATAGCTGTCAATTTTACCCGGAGAAGCCTTGCAAGGTAGATCGCGTACTTCGCGGTAACGATAGAAGCCGGCCCGCCAGCAAGCGGAACAACAATACTCTTCATATATACTCCATGTCCGTCGTTCGTGACTCGTCGTTCGTGGTTCGTAACGAACTACAACGAATCACGATTTACGAACGATGAGCGACGAAACTTATCCTTTCCTTTATAAGTTTCAGCATTGAAAATGCTTCTCTTGAATCTTCGTCAAGCCTGTCGCTTATATACTTTACGCTATCTTCATAAAAAGGCAGGTATATCTTTTCAAGGGCCTTTACTTTCCTTATTGTTTTCTGGGCCTCCTTGGCAATCCTTATGAGAGCTATTTTTTTTTCCGCAAGCTGGGTTATCAGCTTCAGGATTTCCTTGAACCTGATTATGACTTCATCCACATAAAAACTTACTTCATGCGGGCTGTAATATGGGGGATTTTCCTTGACGTTCATGCCTATTATAGGCAGGCTGACTCCCATGACCCTCCTCTCGGAAATGGAAAGGCTTGTTTTTATATCTATTGAAAAGCTCAGCTCCTCTAATTTTTTTCTGCCCATCAAGACAACGGCTTTATCCACAAGCCCATACGCCCCCTGCAAGGCAGCATCTACCTCGCGCTGAAGTTTGTCCACAATATGGATAATAGAGGTCAATTCATTTATGAGGATCCTTCTTTTCTCGTCTAAAAGATCGTGGCCCTCTATTGTAAGAGATAATAATTTCTTGGACTTTAAAAGATTTGTTTTTGTAGCGGCAATATTTATCTTCACCCAGCTCTTCCTTCCTATATGTATCCCAGCCCCAAGGAAGGGCTGGGTTCATTGTTTTTTCTTATAATGTTTCTTCATATCTTCTTCGCGTATCCTGAAGAGCTCTTCAGCAGGAAGAGATGAAATTATATCCCACCCAAGGTCCAGCCCTTCCTCCAAGGTCCTGCGCTCTGTATAACCCTGGCTCAGGAATTTTTTCTCAAAATCTTCTCCGAATTTTAAATATAACTTGTCAAGGGCTGAGAGCTCCTCTTCTCCTATGATTGACGCGAGCGCCCTCACGTCTTTCACGTGGGCGTAACACGCGAATAACTGCGAAGCCAGAGACGGGTGATCTTCTCTGGTAAGGCCTTTGCCGATATTATCCTTCATGAGCCTTGATAGAGACGGAAGCCCCGCTATGGGAGGATATATGCCCCTATTATACATTTCCCTTTCAAGAACTATCTGGCCTTCGGTGATATAACCCGTCAAATCAGGGATCGGATGAGTAATGTCATCGTTAGGCATTGTCAAAATCGGAAGCTGGGTTATAGAACCCTTCACCCCTTTTATCATGCCGGCCCTCTCGTATATGCTCGCTAAATCGCTGTAAAGATAACCCGGGTAGCCTTTTCTCGCGGGTATCTCGCCTCTTATCGTGGAAACCTCTCTTAATGCCTCGCAATAATTCGACATGTCTGTCATTATCACAAGGACATGCATGTTTTTCTTGAACGCCAGGTATTCCGCGCAGCTCAACGCGATCCTTGGAGTCAAAAGCCTTTCTATCGACGGGCTGTCGGCTAAACTCAAAAATATCGCGACCCTCTCAAGGACTCCTGATTCTTCAAAACTCTTCTGGAAAAATCTTGCCGTGTCATATTTAACACCCATGGCCACAAAGATTACGCAGAAACTTTCTCCCTTAACCTGAGCCTGTCTCGCGATCTGCGTGCCGATGAGGTCATGCGGCAGCCCGCTCCCTGAAAATATCGGAAGCTTCTGGCCCCTTACGAGGGTATTCATTACGTCTATTGAAGAGATGCCTGTTTCAATAATATTCTCCGGGTAATCCCTTGACACGGGGTTTATCGCGAGGCCGTTTACATTTATCATCTCGTCGTAAACAGGCCGCGGCATGCCGTCGAGGGGATCCCCGAGCCCGTCAAAAACCCTTCCGAGGACCTCTTCGGAAACTCCCATTAGAAGCGGTTTTCCTTTAAAATTCACCTTGCAATTTTTTATAGCCAGGCCTCTCGTGCCTCCCATGACTTCCACGACCGCAAAACCCTTGCCGACTTCAAGTGTAATCCCCAGCCTGGATTTCCCTTCATCATCAACTATCTCCACGATCTCGTTATACCCGACATTGTGGATATTGCGTATGATAAAAATAGGGCCTGTGATTTCCTGCAGCCCGACATATTCCCTTAAATTATACTCTTTCATTTAGAACTCCAATTCTCCGAGCGAGCGCTCCACCTCAGAAGGAAGCCCTGCCATTTTGGCAAGATCCTCTTCTGATTCTGAATATTTAAACCTCATCCTTGTAAGCTCTTGATAAATCGGATTTTCTTTTATCTCGCTTATATTTATGCCTTTTTTAATAAGCCCGTCGCTTTTCTCGTAAAATTTAAGTATGGATTTCAACATCAGGAATTGTTTGCGGCTCGAGGAATACGCGTCAATTTTATCAAAAGCGCTCTGCTGCAAAAATGTATTCTTGAACATGCTGCACGTCTCAAGTATCAGCCTCTGCCTGTGAGGCAGCACGTCAGGCCCTACTAATTTCACAATCTGAAGAAGCCTCTGCTCTTTCTGCAAAAGCTCCATTATGGCATATCTGGAGGAAAGCCATTCCTTATCAACGTTTTTATGCCACCAGTCTTTCACGTCTTCTATGTATTCGGAATAACTGTCTACCCAGCTTATGGACGGATAATGCCTTGCGTTAGCGAGGTCTCTATCCAGCGCCCAGAAACAGCGTATGAATCTTTTTGTGTGCGACGTGACAGGCTCTGAAAAATCTCCTCCGGGCGGAGAAACAGAAGCGATGATCGTAATAGAGCCGTCGTCGTTATTCAGGGTCTTGATGCGGCCTGCCCTTTCATAAAATTCCGCGAGCCTTGAAGGAAGATAAGCCGGAAATCCTTCTTCTAAAGGCATTTCTTCTAACCTGCCTGAAAGTTCTCTCAATGCCTCTGCCCATCTTGAAGTAGAATCTGCCATCAATGCGACATTATAACCCATGTCGCGGTAATACTCGGCAATCGTGATGCCCGTATAAATGCTGGCCTCTCTTGCCGCAACAGGCATGTTGGACGTATTTGCTATGAATATTGTCCTCTCCATGATAGGCCTTTTAGTCGCAGGGTCTATAAGTTTCGGGAAATTAAGAAGGATATCCGTCATCTCATTTCCTCTTTCCCCGCAGCCTACGTATATCACTATATCCGCATTGCTCCACTTGGCAATCTGATGCTGGACAACTGTCTTGCCCGTGCCAAACCCTCCGGGCACTACAACGCATCCGCCCTTACCGACCGGAAACAGCGTATCAATAACTCTTTGACCGGTAATGAGAGGCTCGCTTATAGGAATCCTTTGTCCGTAAGGTCTCGGCCTTCTAACAGGCCATTTTTGATACATGAAAATTTCTTTTTCAGAATCCTTTCCTGTTAATAAAGCGACTTTTTCGTCCAGAGAATACTCGCCTTCGTTAGCTATCCATTTGATTTTGCCGTTAGCGTCCGGAGGCACCAATATCCTATGTTTTATCAAAAGAGTCTCCTGGACCTCTCCTATAACTTCCCCGGCCTTTATATAATTGCCTTCTTTTTTCAAAGGCTTAAAATGCCATTTCTTTTTCCTGTCCAGGGCACTGACGTGGACGCCTCTATTTATGTAAAAGCCTTCTTTTTCTCTCAATACTTCAAGCGGTCTCTGAATCCCATCGTATATGTTTCCCAATAGCCCGGGCCCTAATTCAACGTATAACGGAAATCCCTGCGTATAAATAATATCTCCTGCTTTAAGCGAGGTAGTATCTTCGTAAACCTGGATATACGCCTTATCGTCTTTTAATCTTACAACCTCGCCCACGAGATGCTCCTGGCCCACTTCCACCATGTCCAGCATCCTTAAGAAAGTAACTTCTTCCGCTTCAACAACAGGCCCTATCACCCTATATACCTTACCCGCAGCCTTTAACATCTAGAATGTCCCTTTCAATAAATCCATGTATATCCCGTCATATAACCTTTTAAACCTGGCAGAAAACGTATTATCATAAATAAGCCTTGAATCCTTTGACTGCGCGATGACGCCTATATCTTTAAAATCGCTTTTTTTAAATTCAAGCTCTACGCCATTTATATTTTTTATAAAATCTCCTTTTATTATTTTTTCATCGAGGCCTGAATATAAAACCTCCGCCTCCCCTTCGCCGACAACCTCG
>JAGVFL010000108.1 GCA_020057645.1 Candidatus Omnitrophota bacterium | reverse complement strand
TATGGGGTGGAGGTCTTTGCTACAAAATTGTAGGGCACACAATAGCAGCTTATAGCAGCTGTAGGGCGCACTTTAGTGCGCCAATCAGTGCGCCAAAACTATATGGCAAAGTTGACAAAGAGGCGTAAAGAGATTCAAAAGATGGCTGATGTTGAAAAAGCTTACTCCGTCGCAGAGGCAGTATCTGTTTTTAAAAAGATACCTCACCCTAAATTTGACGAAACAGTGGAGATGTCTTTTAATCTTGGCACAGACCCAAAACATTCTGATCAGATGGTCAGAGGGACTCTGATGCTTCCTAACGGCACGGGCAAAAAGGTCAGGGTGCTTGTGTTATGCAAGGGCGAGGCAGGCAACGCAGCTAAGGAAGCAGGCGCAGAATATGTCGGCGGAGACGATCTTATAGCTAAGATAACTTCCGGCTGGATGGATTTTGACGTCGTAATAAGTTCGCCTGACATGATGAGAGATGTAGGCAAACTAGGTAAAGTACTCGGACCCAGAGGCCTTATGCCTAATCCAAAGACAGGCACTGTTACCAACGATCTGGGCAGGGCAGTAAAAGAGGCAAAAGCCGGGAAAATAGAATTCAAGCTTGATAAACAAGGCAACATAAATATAGGCATAGGCAAAATTTCTTTCGAAGAAAAAGCTATTTGCGAAAATATAGATACGGTTATTAACGCGATAAATAAATCAAGGCCTCAAGCCGTCAAGGGCAAGTTTATAAAAAATATAGCTATTTCAACTACAATGGGTCCGGGCTTAAAGCTGGATCTTGCAAAATTAGGGACTACTTAAACAATTGTCATTGCGAGCCAAGCGAAACAATCTCTGAGATTGCGGAGCCTGTTCCGAGCGAAGCGAGGAATCTCATGTATCAAATGGGTTTGCTTCGTCGCTATTGCTCCTCGCAACCGCTTTGCTCCTCGCAATGACGAGAAGGTTTATATGGCGAAGGTAGCGTTAGAAACAAAAAAAACAATGGTTAAGGAAATAGCCTCGAGACTTAAAAGCGCGGAGACGCTTATAGTTACCCGTTATAAAGGCTTAAGCGCTCAGGATATCAATGAGCTCCGCAAAGAACTTAAAAAGATAGCGGGGGAGTATCTGGTTGTAAAAGATTCAATGGCCAAGAAAGCGCTGAAGGATGGGGCCAATAACGGTATAGCAGAGTTTATTCAAGGCGAGGCGGGCATTGCAATGCACAAAAGCGGCCCGAGTATTGTATCCAAGGCGCTTGTAAAATTTTCAAAAGAACATGAACCTTTGAAAATATGCGGCGGATTCGCGGACGGCGCTATTCTTTCAAATCAGGATATAATCGCTATCGCCGCTCTCCCTTCCAGAGATGTGCTTCTGACAAGGCTTGCAATTGTTCTGAATTCTCCGATTCGGGGGCTGGCTGTTTCCTTGAGCGGTATTATATGCAAATTATTGTACGCGTTAAACGGAATAAAAGATAAAAAAGGGGGAGAAAATGTCGGATAACAAAAAAATCGAAGAGATGCTCGGCACCATTGAACAGATGAGTGTTTTAGAGCTGTCAAACCTGGTAAAGGCTGTAGAAGAGAAGTTTGGCGTCTCTAGCCATGCCCCTGTTGCAGTTGCCGCGCCCGGCGCTGGCGCAGGTCAAGGCGCAGCCGCGGCACAGGAAGAGAAGACAACCTTTACCGTAGTTCTTGCTTCTTCCGGAAGCAACAAGATTCAGGTCATCAAGGAAATAAGGACTATAATCAACCTTGGCCTTAAAGAAGCGAAAGATCTTGTTGAAGGCGCTCCTAAAACAGTCAAAGAAGGCGTTTCAAAAGAAGAGGCAGAAGACATAAAAAAGAAGCTGGAAGCTCAGGGCGCAAAGGTAGAATTGAAATAAAATCAAAAATTAAATTATGTAGGGAACGGTTTCAAACCGTTCCCTACAATTACGTGGTAAATACGAGGCCAAATGCCAAATCGCAAAAATTTTGCAAGATTGAAAGATGTAGTTGATATCCCGTATTTATTAGAACTGCAGACAGATTCTTACAAGAATTTTGTGCAGATGGATATCCCTAAAACCAAAAGGAAATCAGAAGGCCTGCAAGGGGTATTTGAAGAGATTTTTCCCATAGAAAGCAACGACGGAAATTATAAACTGGAATTTGTATCTTATTCAATAGGCAAGCCGAAGTATGACAAGCTGGAAAGCCAGAAAAGGGCAGTGAGCTACGCAGCCCCTCTAAAGATAAAAATAAGGCTTAAATCCAAGAAGGATACAAAAGAGCAAGAGGTTTACCTTGGCGATTTGCCTCTAATGACAGATACCGGCACTTTTATCATAAATGGAGACGAAAGGGTTGTGGTCAGCCAGCTTCACAGGTCTCCCGGTGTATCTTTTGAAGAGACCATACATACATCCGGCAAGAGGCTGTATTCCGGCAGGATCATACCTTCCAGAGGGTCGTGGTTAGAGTTTGAATTTGACGCAAACGACGTCCTTTACGTGTTCATAGATAGGCGCAAAAAAGTTTTAGCTACTATTTTTCTCAGGACCCTTGGTTACGAGACGAATGAAGAGATAATGAAGCTTTTTACCGGAGTGGAAAGGGTTAGGCCTCTCAGAAAAGCGTCTCTCCTGAAATACGCGGGCAGGGTGGCGGTAAGAGATGTAAAACATCCGGAGACCGGAGAAGTACTCTTGGCAGGCAATGGTAAATTAGACGAACAGGTTATAGAAAAGCTCTGGGACAGCGGAGTGCGTTATTTAGAAATATTCAGAGACACAGTGCAGGAAATCGCCAATACACTTGAAAGAGATCATACCAAGACGAGAGAAGAAGCCCTTCTCGATATTTATAAAAAACTCAGGCCGGGAGATCCGCTCACGTTTGAAAGCGCAAAGAATTTCCTGGATAAATTATTCTTCGATAAACGCAGATACGACCTGGATAAAGTAGGCCGTTATATATTAAATAGAAAATTAGACATGAATGTTTCTTTGGATAAGAAAATTTTGGACAAAGAAACAATAGTAAGCGTAGTCAGATATTTATTAGACCTGAAGAACGGCGAAGGCGCAGTAGATGACATAGACCATCTTGGAAACCGCAGGGTCAGAACTGTCGGAGAACTTCTTGCCGAACAATTCAGGATAGGCCTCGCGAGAATGGAGCGTTTCTGCAAAGACAGAATGGCTATATACGACATTGATACGATGATGCCATATCACCTTATAAATTCCAAGGTTGTTTCAAGCGTTATAAAGGATTTCTTCGGAAGAAGCCAGCTTTCGCAATTCATGGACCAGACAAACCCTCTGGCTGAGATGACTCACAAGAGAAGATTAAGCGCTTTAGGCCCGGGAGGATTGTCCAGGGAAAGAGCGGGTTTTGAAGTAAGAGACGTGCATCATTCGCATTACGGAAGGATATGCCCAATAGAAACCCCTGAAGGTCCGAACATAGGCCTTATAGCTTCTTTAAGTACTTACGCAAGAATAAATAAATTAGGTTTTATAGAGACGCCTTACAGGAAAGTTGAAAACGGAAGAGTTACAAATAGAATTGAATATTTAACGGCCGACATTGAAGATAAATATGTAGTGGCTCAGGCAAACGCAAAGGTAGATAAAGACGGGAATTTTACCGATGAAAAAATTTCGTGCAGATATAAAGGAGATTTTCCGCTCGTTCAGCCAAACAAGATAGATTACATTGATGTGTCTCCCAAGCAGCTCGTGAGTATCGCGGCAGGCTTAATACCTTTTTTAGAACACGATGACGCCAACAGGGCTCTCATGGGTTCAAACATGCAGCGCCAGGCAGTGCCGCTCTTATTTACAGAAAGCCCTCTTGTGGGCACTGGTATGGAACGCAAGGTTGCAATGGACTCCGGCGCAGTAGTGGCGGCAAAGTCGGACGGCAAGATCACAAGCGTTCAATCCGACGAAATAGTTGTAAATAACAGCATTGTTTATAAATTAAGAAAATTTTCAAGAAGCAATGCCAATACAAGCGTAAACCAGAGGCCTGCCGTTAATATCGGAGATAAAATAAAGGCAGGCGACGTTATAGCTGACGGACCTGCTACGGACAAAGGAGATCTGGCGCTGGGAAAAAATGTCCTCGTGGCTTTCATGCCGTGGCGCGGTTATAATTTTGAAGACGCCATACTTGTAAGCGAAAGGTTTTTAAAGGGCGACGTGTACACGTCCGTGCATATAGAAGAGTTTGAGATAGAATCGAGAGAGACCAGGCTAGGAAACGAGGAAATCACGCGCGACATACCCAATGTCAGCGAAGAGGCGCTTAAGAATTTAGGCGAGGATGGCCTGATAAGGGTAGGCGCAGAGATCGGGCCGGGAGATATCCTGGTCGGAAAGGTCGCGCCTAAGAGCGAGACAGAGCTCTCTCCCGAAGAAAAGTTATTAAGGGCTATTTTCGGAGAAAAAGCAGGCGATGTCAGGGACGCTTCTCTCACGGTGCCTTCGGGCGTAGAAGGTATTGTGGTAGATACCAAAATATTTTCAAGAAAAGGGCCTAAGTCAAAAACAAAAGAAGAGATTCATGCGGAGAATAAAGAGATAAGCAGGATCAGGGAGGAATACGAGAAGAGAATTGATAATGTAAAGACAGAGAGAGAAGAAAGGCTGTTTAAACTTCTTTCAGGAGTGAAACTTTCTGCGCCTTTATTGTCCGATGAAACAGGGGCCACTCTCATAGCTGAAGGCAGGCCGATAAGAAAGAAAGACATTTCTAAATTTGAAAAATGCGACATCTCCAGCATGAAAATAGAATCTGACGCTGAACTGGAATCTGAAGCGAGGCGCACGTTAATGGTTTACAATGATCAGCTGGGGGAGATCCTTTACGAGGAAGAGCATGAGGTTGATAAGCTTAAAAGAGGAGACGAACTGCCCGCAGGCGTTTTAAAAAGAGTAGTTGTGTATATAGCCAGCAAGAAAAAACTTTCTGTCGGAGACAAGATGGCCGGCAGGCACGGAAACAAAGGTGTTATCGCAAAGATTCTCCCCGAAGAAGACATGCCTTTTACCGAGGACGGGACTCCCGTAGAGATAGTTTTAAATCCCCTGGGAGTTCCTTCAAGAATGAACGTAGGCCAGATACTGGAGACTCATCTTGGGTGGGCCGCAAAGGTGATGGGTTATAAAGTAGATACCCCTATTTTTGACGGGGCAAAAGAAGAAGAAATAAAGCAATGTCTTAACCATGCAAAACTTCCTCAGGAAGGCAAGGTAAGGCTATTTGACGGATTAACCGGCGAACCTTTTGATCAGAAAGTAACAGTCGGCTATATATACATGATGAAGCTAGCGCATCTCGTAGACGATAAGATGCACGCCCGTTCCATAGGGCCTTATTCATTAGTCACGCAGCAGCCGCTGGGGGGAAAAGCTCAATTCGGAGGCCAGAGGTTCGGAGAAATGGAAGTATGGGCTCTGGAGGCATACGGCGCGGCTTATACGCTGCAGGAGCTTTTAACCGTAAAAAGCGATGACGTGACAGGCAGGACCATGGCGTATGAATCAATAGTAAAAGGCGAGAACCCCATGCATCCCGGAACGCCCGAATCATTTAACGTCTTAGTAAAAGAACTACAGAGCCTTGGGCTCGATATAAAGACAGAGTATAAAGGCGGAAAAGGGCCTGAGATTAACGCGTTGTCGTCTCAGGAACTAAAAGAGAAGCGCAAGAAGGCGAAGAAAGAAAAACGGGAACACAAAGCCAAGAAATAGGAGATATATGTTAAACAACCCAATAAATTCTTTCGATTTTATATCTATAAAGATAGCTTCTCCGGACATGATAAGGTCTTGGTCAAAGGGCGAAGTTAAAAAGCCGGAGACCATAAATTACAGGACTCTAAGGCCTGAAAAAGACGGTCTTTTCTGTGAAAAGATATTCGGGCCTACGCGTGATTGGGAATGCAGCTGCGGGAAATACAAAAGGATAAAATATAAAGGTATTGTATGCGATCGCTGCGGGGTAGAGGTTACTCTTTCCAAGGTAAGGCGCGACAGGATGGGCCATATTGAACTTGCGGCCTCATGTTCACATGTGTGGTTTTTCAAGGCAATGCCAAGCAGGATGGCGCTTATTCTGGACATGGGTTTGAGGGAACTTGAAAAGGTATTATATTACGAGGAATACGTTGTAATAGAGCCAGGAGACACGCCTCTCAAGAAAAAAGAACTTTTAACGGAAGAAAAATATAGAAAGACTATGGAAGAATGCGGGGGCGGCAAATTTAAGGCTGTAATAGGCGCGGAAGCCATAAAAGAGCTTTTAAAAGAAATAGACCTGCGCCAGACAATAATTGAACTTAAGGCAGACCTTCACGAACAGAAATCAGAGCAGACCAAGAGAAAAATTTTAAAGAGGTTGAAGGCAATAGAATCGTTCTTAAAATCAGGCAACAAGCAAGAGTGGATGATTATGGATGTGATACCGGTCATACCGCCTGACTTGAGGCCTCTTATACCTCTGGAAGGCGGAAGATTTGCCACGAGCGATCTTAATGATTTATACCGCAGGGTTATAAACAGGAACAATCGTTTAAAAAAACTTCTGGAATTAAAGGCGCCCGATATTATTATAAGGAATGAAAAGAGAATGCTTCAAGAAGCGGTTGACGCGCTTTTTGATAACGGCCGTCACGGAAGAGCCGTGCTTGGCCCTGCAAATAGGCCTCTTAAATCATTAAGCGATATGTTAAAAGGAAAACAGGGCAGATTCAGGCAGAACCTTCTTGGAAAACGCGTTGATTATTCCGGAAGAAGCGTAATCGTGGTAGGGCCGGAACTTAAGATATGGGAATGCGGACTTCCTAAAAAAATGGCGCTTGAATTATTCGAACCTTTTATCATCAAGAAATTGAAAGAAAAGGGATTTGTGCATACCATAAAGAGCGCCAAGAGGATGGTCGAAAAAGCAAGATTAGAGGTATGGGATATACTGGACGAAGTAATAAAAGATCATCCCGTGCTTTTGAACAGAGCGCCGACACTGCATCGTCTGGGCATACAGGCTTTTCAGCCGATTCTCATAGAAGGAAAGGCCATAAGAATACACCCGTTAGTCTGCACCGCGTTTAATG
>JAGVFL010000012.1 GCA_020057645.1 Candidatus Omnitrophota bacterium | reverse complement strand
TATTGAATCATGGAATAGACCGGGAAGCCGCTTAATTTGGAACGGCCTTTCAAGTCTTCTAATTCGATGATAAAGGCAATCTCCGCGATTTCGCCTTTTAATTTTTTTACAAGATCTATTACAGCGCCAAGCGTCCCGCCCGTAGCCAGCAAATCATCTATCAATAAAACCCTGTCCCCAGGTTTTATCGCGTCCTGGTGTATCTCAAGCGTATCTTCTCCGTATTCCAGGGAATAAGTTGCCTTGTATGTTTTATGCGGGAGTTTCCCTTTTTTTCTGACAGGGACAAATCCGGCTCCTAATTTATAAGCCAATGCCCCGCCAAAAATAAAACCGCGGGATTCTACGGCAAGGACAGCGTCTATCTTTTTATCGGCATACCTGCCTGCCAGGCCGTCAATAACTTCCTTGAATTTTTCCTTATTGCTGATAAGAGTCGTTATGTCCCGGAAGAGAATTCCTTTTTTGGGAAAGTCCGGGATGTTGCGAATATAGTTTTTAAGGTCTTCCATAGTTACCTCTTATTTGTCTTTACGAGCGAAGCAATCTCTGAGATTGCGGAGCCTGTTCCGAGCCTGTCATTAAGATTGCTTCGACTTTGTCGCTTCGCGTCAAAGTCTCGCAATGACAGGCGAAGGAATCTCTTCGGCCTCCTCGCAATGACATTCTAGTTAATATTCCCCCATCTGGCCGGTTTGCTGCATTATAAAACCGCGCAATTTTTCAAGCGCCGCGCTTTCTATCTGCCTGACCCTTTCCCTGGTGATACCGAACACCTTCGCTGTTTCGCCTAAAGTATGCGTAACGCCGTCGTTCAAGCCAAACCTCAGATCCAGAATCTTTTTTTCGCGCTCATTCATGCGATCCAGCAGTTGAATAACCCTCTCGCGGCGCAGGGTATCGGTAACGTTATCCATGGGAGACAGGCTGGCATTATCTTCAATAAGATCTATAAACTGCCCTGTGCTTTCATCGCCGATAGGCGCGTCAAGGGAAGAAATCTTGGTGGCTGCCTCACTTATCTCGCGTATCTTCCTCATGGGAAGCCTCATCAGCTTGGCAACTTCTTTTGTCTTGGGCTTCCTGCCGTATCTCTGAGTCAGCTGTTCAGTAACCCTTTTCCACCTGTTGATTATCTCTGTCATGTAAACAGGTATCCTGATGGTCTTGCCCTGGTTCGCGATGGCCCTCGTGATGTATTGCTTGATCCACCACGCCGCGTAAGTGGAAAATCTGTAGCCTTTATGCGGATTATACTTTTTAACCCCTTTCATAAGGCCGAGATTTCCTTCTTCTATCAGGTCCATCATCGGAACGCCTAATTTCGAATACCTCTTGGCAATGTTCACTACAAGCCTCAGATTGGATTGTATCATCCTTTTCCGGGCATGCATATTGCCTGCCCTGACCTTTTTTGACAAGGATATCTCTTCTTCTGCGGTTAGAAGAGGGGTATCTTTTATTGCCCTGAGGTATAATTTTATAGCGTCCATATATTTTAATGCGCGGAGCTTCGCGCTATTTTTTCTCTTTTGCCTGAGCCTGCGCTGCCGCGAGCCGAGCGATAGGAACTCTGAAAGGCGAACAGCTTACGTAGTTCATTCCTGCCTTGTGACAGAATTCCACTGATTTAGGTTCTCCGCCATGCTCTCCGCAAATGCCTACCTTTAGGTCTTTGCGCGTTTTTCTTCCGCGCTCAATGCCGATTTTTATAAGTTCTCCGACTCCATCCTGGTCAATTGTCTGAAACGGGTCGTTAGCCAGGATATTCTTCTCGAGATACGCCGGAAGGAATCCAGCCATGTCATCCCTTGAAAAGCCAAAGCTCATCTGGGTGAGGTCATTGGTGCCGAACGAGAAAAACTCGGCGTCTTGGGCAATGCTACCGGCCATAAGAGCTGCTCTCGGGATTTCAATCATCGTGCCAAACATATAAGGTATTTTCTTTACCTTATATTTAGCAATAACCTCCCGGTAAATTTTTTCTACGAGTTTTTTCTGGTCTACCAATTCATTTTTATCGCACACGACAGGAATCATTATTTCAGGAGAGACTTTCTTGCCGGCCCGGATAAGCTCGCACGCTGATTCAAGTATCGCACGCACCTGCATCTCAGTCACTTCAGGATACGTAACTCCTAATCTCACTCCGCGATGGCCCATCATGGGATTTGACTCGCGCAGATTCGCAGCCCTCTTTTCTAATTCTTCCATTGATATATTCAGGCTAACGGCGAGTTCTTTTAACTTCGCTTCCTCGTGCGGTATAAACTCATGAAGGGGCGGATCCAGAAGCCTTATCGTAACCGGATATCCTTCCATTACCTCAAGGGTGCCTTTTATGTCGCTCTTTACGTGTTCAAAAAGTTCGGCCAAAGCCGCCCTTCTTTCTTCCGCGGTCTTTGAAACTATCATTTTTCTTAATTTAAAAAGAGGCTCCTCCGAACCCTTGCCGTAAAACATGTGCTCTGTCCTGAAAAGGCCGATGCCTTCCGCGCCGAATGAGCGGGCTTTTTTCGCGTCGGCCGGAGTCTCGGCATTGGTCCTGATTTTTAATTTCCTGACAGAGTCGCATATCTTAAGGAATTTATTGAAAACCTCGTTTTCTTCCGTCGCGTCCATCATCGGAAGCTTCCCTTCATACACGTAACC
>JAGVFL010000178.1 GCA_020057645.1 Candidatus Omnitrophota bacterium | reverse complement strand
TATTAATCTCTCCAGCGCAAACCTGGGCAGCGCCTCTCCTGTTTTAATATCGCTGTCTGCCTTCAGTATCTCTCCTAAAAGTTTTATTATCTCCTGCCTCTTAAACCTGGTTGCGTAACGGGCCATTTGATCAAACTTTGTATTATATAGGTTCAGCTCTTTCTGTATCTCAAACCTGCTTCTTATCCTCAAGAGTTCTTTCACTCTTAATAGCATCCTGAACTGCCAGGACAAAAGCCCCAATAAAAGCTCTGTTTCCCTTTTCTTATATTTCTGGATGCTTGTAAAAATATTTAGGGCCAGCTTTACGTCCTTTTTCTCTATGGCGTCCAAAAGGTCGAAACTGGTTTTAAGAGGCGCCACATATATAACCTTTTCCACGTCTTGTTTTGTTATGTCAGGCCTTTTGCCTGCGTATAATATAAGATTAGCTATGCCGGAAGAAAGCACGTGTAAATCATTAGGGAGATTTTCTTTTATCAGTTTTACGGCATCAGCGCTTATCTTCTTGCCGGCCGCGGCCGCTTGTTTCAAAATCCAAATATTTATTTCAGAGTCCATAAGCCTGGTTGAGCGGACAAGTTTTGCGAGCTTTGACGCCTCCAGCATAAATCCTTCTTTTATTTTGGCCGACTTTGAATCTATCACAAAAATAGAACTTGCACTGGGATTTCTGAGATAAAAAAGCACTGACTCTTTATCGCTATCCTGAAGGCTGTCAGCATCCTTCAAGATCACAAACCTTTTAGGAGACATGAAAGGCGATGTATTCAGAATATCCAGCATCTCTTTCAGTTTAAAGTCTTTTTCTTTTGCGTAAAATACACTATAATTCAAATCCCAGGAGGCCTTTTCCAGGAATCTGGACTTTAACCTTGCGAGTTCTTCATTTTTTAAAAAATCTTCTTCGCCTAAGAAAAGATACGAGGTAAGCTCTTTGGTGGGCATATCAAAAGGTGCTACCAATTCTCCACTATCTTGTTAATAATCCGCCTTGAAAGGTCCGACATTGCGTCATTTAAAGCAGACGTCTCGGTTTTTTGAAGAGTCCCTGTTGTAAAGTATGTAGTGTCGCCTGTGACGTTCTCTTCTTCAAATAAAACCTTTGAGTCCTTCTGATTTACTAATTTGATGCCGCATACAATGCTGATCCTGTATTCCTGCGCGACTTCATTTTGATATCTCAGCGGATCTTTTCTGTACTCTGTAATCCGGCCTCCAAGCACCGCATCCGCGGAATCCTTGTCCGCTACCTTCAGATTACCGTCCAGAAAGACCCTGCTTACGATCGCATCCCTTAAATCCACCTCCAAATTAGGCCTGTAAACTTCATATTTATCCTTTACTCCAACCTCTTTGGTGATGTCAATATTGTTGGTGAAGGTATCCACGTGGACCGTCTTCACGTTATCCGGCAAGATTGTCTTAGTGGTATAGCCGCAGCTGCTTATAGCGCATAAGAAACCAATGGTTGTCATTGCGAGGAAGGAGCGAAGTGACTGACGAAGCAATCCCCTTGCAGAGGTTGCTTCGCTCATTTCATTCGCTCGCAATGACATCAAAACGTCACTTTTTCTCAAGTTCATTCAGCCTCTCCTGCGCCTTATTCGCCCATGCTGTATCCGGATAATTTTGCACTATGTCTTTATAGTATATTACCGCGCTCTCAGGCGCGCGCCTATCTTCATAAAATTTGCCTGTCTCGTAAGCATTTTCGGCTTCGCTTAACTTAAGCTTATCCACAACCTTTTTAGCGTCCGGCGCCATGCCGCTGTCAGGATGTTTTTTTAAGAAATCTTCGAATTCCTTGCGCGCCAGATTAGTGGGGGTTTGGTCGTAAGCGGGCTTTACCGCCAGGAGTTTTGAACACTCCGCGAGCTGAAATCTCGCCTTATCTATAACAGAGCTGTTTGGATACCTGTCTATCAAATCCTTGAACATAAGTATAGCGCTGTTATAATCCTGGATATCTTTATAAGACATGCCTGCCTTGAATTTTGCAAGGTCCGCGTACTTGCCATACGGCGCATTGTCAGCCACTGCCTTGAATATTTCTATTGCCTTATCTTTCGCGGGTATCTGCCATTTGCCTATAATCTTCATCTTTTTTCCTGAAAAGAACGCGTCAGCTATCTTGTATTCTCTCTCTATTACATCATCTACTAATTCAGTGTAAGGATAGGTGTCTATAACTTTCTGGTACGCCTTAAACGCCTCGTACGGATTATCCAGGTCTTCCATTATGCGGCCCACGTAATATTGCGCAGTGGGGGCTTCTTTAGAAAGAGGGTAAGCCTTTAATAATTTCTTAAACTCCCTGAGGCCGTCTTTAAGATTCCTTGCTTCATAAAACTTCCGCGCATATACAATCTGATCCTCAGGAGTATCCTTGGCGGCAAATTTCGGATTTTCCCACCTACCGCTTTCAGGAGTCCATATCCAATAACCAAAAGCAGGTCCTGTACCACAAGGGTACAGGGCAAGCCCTGTTAATATGAATAATATAAATATAGCAACTATGCTTAGTCTTTTCACCCGGCTATTCCTTCATGATTACATATCCCGCCCTTTCTACTGGAAAATAATGTCTTGAAACAGAAAGGGCGGGGTTCATATGTATTGAGATTATACCAGCTAGATATGGAAAAATCAATTGATTTAAATATATGGGTTATAATATCCCATCTTGAGGCGAGGGAAAGATTTTTTCAGGGATGCTATCAGCTGTCTGACTCCTATCATATCGCTAGGCTCGACAGAATATTTAATTATCCTGAAATAAGCAAGCGGGTCGAAATTCAGGTTGCGCCATTGAATCATGTCTATTTTATAAGCCTCTATAAACTTCTTCAATGCCTTGTATTCATCCTCTGAATCCGTGAAACCGGGCATGGTCAGGTAATTGATCGACACAAAACCATTCTTCTTTTTTGCTATCCGTATAGACCTTAACACATCCTTAAAAGTATAGCCCGCGGGCTTATAATATCTATCGTAATATTCCTGCCTGACGCTGTTCATGCTGACTCTTATGCTGTTCAGGCCGGCGTCGAATAACAAGGCTATTGCCTCAGGCCTAGAGGCATTTGTATTTATATTTATCGTGGCCCTGCCGGTTATAGTTCTTATCAATCTTATGGATTTTTCTATTAAATCAGCCTCTAGCAAAGGCTCGCCTTCGCAGCCCTGGCCAAAACTGAGTAGGGGGCGGTCGCGACCGCCCCCTACTGTATTTTTAACATTACAGATATAAAATAAAGCTGTCTCAGCCACCTCTTCCGGAAAAGGCGTGAATTTTATCCTTGGCTGAGTCGCACTAATATCTTTTGATTGCTGATATGAAATACATCCTGCGCAGTTTGCATTGCAGGAACCGGACACAGGCAGAGGGCATTCCTGTCTTAATAAGAAATAATTCTGGGCGCCGGGACAGCCATAGACCATGGCGCAATCTGCAAGATGCCTGATAAGCCGGTTGCCGGGAAATAATTTTTTTATTT
>JAGVFL010000143.1 GCA_020057645.1 Candidatus Omnitrophota bacterium | reverse complement strand
ATTATGGCAGCCTTCTGCCTCTAGTTTCAGCATCATCCCGGCTAACTCTTCTACGGTTACCTCCTTACCCTGGCCAAGCTGGCTTATCGGATGATTCTGGCAGAACACGCATCTTAGGCTGCAATGCGTAAAAAATATAGTGCCGGAACCGTTTCGTCCGGAGACAGGCGGCTCTTCCCCGAAATGAGCGTGAAAACTGGAAACCATAGGCTTAAGGCCTGCCTTGCAGAACCCGATCTGGCCTTTAATCCTGTTTGCCCCGCATTTCCTGGGGCAAATACTGCATTTTTCCATTAATTTATAGGCTTTCTTGATTTTATCTTTCATTTACCATTGTGTAGGGGACGGTTTCAAACCGTCCCCTACCATTATCAAATTAATCTTGCATATTATATTCTATTGTGTTATTATTCTACCCTAAATCATTGCTTAAATAAAGGAGATTTATACATGTCAAAAGTTTGTGAAATATGCGGGAAAAAGCCTCAATCGGGAAGAACTATTGCGCGAAGAGGCCTTGCAAAAGCAAAAGGCGGAGTAGGGTTAAAGATAACGGGGGTGAATCGAAGAAGATTCATGCCTAATCTTCAGGTTGCTAAAATTATCTTGAAAGGCACTGTAAAAAGAATAAAGATATGCGCGTCTTGCCTTAAGGCCGGCAAGGTCAAGAAGGCTTAATATCCTCTATCTTCAGCTGAATAGTATTTGCCCCCTGCCAATTATTGATTGAAACAGTATAAGCCATATCAAAGCTAGGATAATTCCTTAACGTAAGCTCTATATCGCCGTCCTTAGCCATCCCAAATCCTATCGCCTCGAAATTTTTATTTCCATCAGTAATCTGGAATTTAATGTGCTCGCCTTTCAATACCCTTACTGGCCGGGATAATTTCAGACCTCTGGAACAAAATACCGGCTCAGGGTTTCCCTCTCCAAAAGGCTCTAACCCGGCTATGTCCTCTGCTATTTTATAATCTAGCGAACTCAGATCTATATCCATATCAATGTCGAGCGATTGGACAAGATCTTCCTTTGTCATGGTATTATTTGCTAATTCATTGATTAATTTTATAAATCCTGATAGATTTTCCTCAAGTATAGTCAGGCCGCACGCATATTGATGCCCGCCGTATTCTTTCAAAAACCCCTCGCAATTACTAAGCGCTTCAAATAAATGGAAATTTTCAATAGACCTTCCGGAACCTCTCCCTATTCCGTCTTTTGTTGAAATAAGAATCGCAGGGCGGTTAAATCTATCCGATATCCTGGAAGCTACAATCCCCATCACCCCCGCGTGCCAGTCCTCATTGTGCAGCACTATGACCTTATGATCCTTAAAATTTATATCTCTTTCTATTTTAGATATCGCCTCTTTTAAAGTGCTTTTTTCAATCCTCTGCCTTTCCTGGTTCGCCTCATTTAATTTTTTAGCCAGCTCTCCCGCCCTTTTATCATTATCCGTCAATAAAAGCTCGACCGCGGTGCCCGCGGAACCAAGCCTTCCGGCCGCATTTATCCTGGGGCCTAAAATAAATCCTATCTCAAAAGCCCCTATCTTATCTTTTTTAATACCGCTCACCTCGATAAGAGCTCTTATCCCTTTATTAGAGCCGCTGTTTTTCAATAATTTCAAACCTTCTTTAACAAGTATTCTATTCTCTCCTAAAACAGGCGCCACGTCAGAAATAGTGCCAAGCGCGACAATGTCCAGATGTTTCCAGAAATTCCTGTTATTTAGTTCAGAACTCAATGCCTGGCATAATTTAAACGTTACGCTTACCCCTGAGAGATTTTTATCAGGATAAGCGCACATTTCCTGCAGCGGATTTATTATTGCATAGGCATTAGGCAGTATCTTAGGCGGTTGGTGATGGTCTGTTATTATTACATCTATTCCGTTTTTATTTAACGCATCTACTTCTTTATGGCTTGATATGCCGCAGTCAACCGTAATAACAAGATCTGCTTCTATCCTGACAGCCTCTTCCACCCCATTAGCGCCTAACCCATAACCCTCGGTAATCCTGTCAGGTATGTAGTAAGCGGGCTCTACTCCAAATTCCTGTAAAGTAAAAAATAAAAGTACGGTAGCGGTTACGCCATCCGTATCATAATCTCCGTGAATAAGTATTTTTTCCTTTTTATCTATGGCATTTTTTATGCGTGACACTGCTTCGTGCATGCCTTCCATCAAAAATGGATTATAAAGTTCAGATATATCGCTATTTAAAAATGCCATGGCTTTATCTATATCCTGCATGCCGCGGTTTATCAATAACTGTGAAATTATAGGAGAAATTGAAAGGCTGTCGCTCAAATATTTCTGGCGCGACAAATCAGATTGTTTTATATCCCATCTTTTCATGCTAATTGCGGGAAACACTCATGCCTGCTCCCTATTTGTATTTGGAAGGTTCTATATGCACGATTACATCGGTAATTCCCGGTATCTTTTCTTTTAAGGTATCACTTATCCTGTGGCTAAGCTCATGCGCGGCATCAACGTGCATGTTTGTATTAACTGTCACGTGAAGATCTACATGCACGTCGTCTTCTCTTCCTCTTGTCCGTATCTTGTGTATGGATTTTACTCCGGATACCCCTTTCACTACTTTCGCTATCTTTGCTTTTTCAACAGCTTCTCCGTCGCACAATACATCAGAACTTTTTTTCAATATATCAAATCCGGCTTTAGCGATGAATACGCCTATAACAAACGCCACCAGCGTATCGAGAATGGGAAAACCCAGTTTTGTTGAGATAAGCGTCACGATGACCGCGCTCGAGACAAATATGTCGCTTTTCGTATGTATTGAGTCGCAGACCAGCACATCGCTCGACAACTCCACCCCTTTTTTATATTCATATTTCATTACTGCCACATTTATCAGAAATCCTATAACCATCAAGCTAAAACTGAAAATATTTACATCCGGAACCACGGGATGAAATAATCTTAAAAATGAATCCTTGATGATACCAAAACTTGCCAGAAACAGCATGACAGAAATACCAAGCGTGGCAATAGTCTCATACTTTTTATGGCCGTATGGATGGTCTTCGTCAACCGGCTTGGAGGCAGCCCATATGCCTACAAGCCCTATAATATTCGAAGCGCCGTCAGCAAAAGAATGCACCCCGTCTGCGGTCATGGCAGCGGACTTTGTAATAAGTCCATATATGAGCTTACTGAATGCCACAAGCCAGTTAAAAAATAGAATGACTATTAATATCCGCCTGATTTCCTTAAATTTATCCATACATTTGATCCGTTCGCCGAACGAAGAGGTCTATATTATTTCGTCTGCCTGTTTTGCCATGATATTATAAGAGGCGAAGCAATGTACACAGTCGAATAAACTCCTGATATCATGCCTGCCAGAAGCACGAACGAAAACGGCTTCAAAACCTCTCCTCCAAAAAGAAAAATAGAAGTAACCGCCAATAAGGTCATGAAACTCGTGAGTATGGTCCTGGAGAGTGTCTGATTAACGCTCATATTCACAATCTCTCTCATGGACGCTTTGCGGTATAGCTTTAAATTTTCCCGTATCCTGTCGTATATTACAATAGTATCGTTTATGGAATAACCCGCTATTGTAAGAAGCGCGGCTACAATATTTAAATCTATTTCTCCGCCTGCCATGGCCAGGGCGCCCATGCCTATAGCCACGTCATGAAAAAGCGCTATTACGCCGGCAGAAGCAAATACCATATTTTTAAACCTTATCCCTACATAAATCAATATACCCCCAAGGCTCCACATCAATGCCATGAACGCATTCTTCTTAAGGTGCTTACCAACAGAAGGCCCTACCTTTTCAACGCGAAGAAGCTCTGAAGGATTATCTTTAAAACTAGCCTTAAACGCTTCCCCTATTTTACCTGTCTCATCAGCCGCTGTTTTTACCAGCACTTGATTTTTATTGGCAAACTGCTGTATGGTGGCGTCTTTTATGCCTACGGCATCAATTGATTTTCTTACGTCTTCCGCGCTGACAGGGCTGGTGAAAGAATATTCCTGTATCTGCCCGCCTGTAAAATCGATGCCGTACATCTTATCGCCGCGCATCAGATATGTCCCAAGCCCAACCCCAAGCACGATTATCGACAGCGT
>JAGVFL010000079.1 GCA_020057645.1 Candidatus Omnitrophota bacterium | reverse complement strand
TTGACGGAGACCAGATGGCAGTTCACGTGCCTTTATCAATGGAAGCCCAGATTGAATGCAGGCTTATAATGCTCGCGTCCAATAATATATTTTCTCCGTCTGACGGAAGACCTATCGTCACGCCTACGCAGGATATCGTGCTCGGCTCTTATTATTTAACGCAGGAAAAATCAAGGTTAAAGGGAGAAGGCAGGGTTTTTGCGGATAAAGGCGGGGCGGAACTGGCTTTTTATGACAGAGAGATAGAGCTGCATTCCAAGATCAAGGTAAGGATAAATAATGAGATTGTAAATACTACGGCAGGCAGAATAATTTTTAACAACATATTGCCCGAAGGCATGCCTTTTGTAAACGATGCTTTGGAGAAAACAAAACTTAGCAAAGTGGTTGCTAACTGCTATAAGTTATTCGGGCACGACGCAACAGTGAAAGTATTAGATGACATAAAGACGGTAGGTTTTGAATATTCCACGCTCGCGGGAATTTCCATAGCCATTGACGATCTCGCAATACCCGAAGACAAGAAAAAGGTCATAGCCAGCTCTAAAAAAGAGGTCAATGTCGTTGAGGATCAATATAAAAAAGGTATTATTACAGAGCGCGAAAGATATAATAAAATAGTTGATATATGGACTCACGCAACCGATAAGGTTTCAGACCTTATATTCAAGAATCTTGACCCGTTTAATCCGATATTTATGATGGCTAATTCAGGCGCAAGGGGCTCAAAACAGCAGATAAGGCAGCTCGCAGGAATGCGAGGGCTCATGGCAAAGCCTTCCGGCGAAATCATAGAAACGCCTATCACTGCGAATTTCAGGGAAGGCCTGACGGTTCTGGAATACTTTATTTCTACTCACGGCGCAAGAAAAGGTTTGGCAGATACGGCGCTCAAAACAGCCGATTCGGGATACCTCACGAGAAGGCTTGTAGACGTCGCGCAGGACGTAATTATCATGGAAGAGGATTGCGGCACGTTGAACGGCATATTGATAGAAGCCATCATAGAAGCGGATGAAGAGGTCGTATCCTTGAGAGACAGGATTGTAGGCCGCGTCGCAGTTGATAATATAGTAGACATTATTACGGATGATATTATTGTTGAGGCAGGCAGCGAAATAACAGAAGAGATGGCGGATAATATCCAGTCAGCCGGCATAGAAAAAATAAGAATAAGAAGCGTTCTTACCTGCGAAATAAAACACGGCGTGTGCGCAAAGTGCTACGGCAGAGACCTTGCTACGGGCAAGATAGTGGACCTGGGTACGGCCGTAGGCATTGTTGCGGCCCAGTCAATAGGAGAGCCGGGCACTCAGCTTACAATGAGAACGTTCCACATCGGAGGCACCGCGTCCAGAATCATAGAGCAGTCATTTATAAAAACCAAGTCCAAAGGTATTGTTAAATATCATGGGTTAAAGACGGTAAAACAGAAAGAGGGAGACATGGTCGTGCTCAATAGAAACGGCCAGATAAGCATAAACGATGAAAACGGCAGAGAACTCGATAAATACACGATTCCTTCAGGATCTATTCTGTTTACGGAAGACGGCAAAGAAATAGACAAGAACGTCATGTTTGTAAAATGGGACCCTTACACGTCTCCTATATTAACGGAAGTGAGCGGCAAGATAAGATACGAAGATATAATAGAAGAAATAACCATGGCTGAAGAGATAGATGAAGCAACCGGTATGGCAGAGAGGGTTATTATAGAGCAGAAAGGCGAATATCACCCTCAGATAATAATAGAGGACGCCAAGAAAGAGGTTTTAGCCATCTACCCTATACCTGCGGGGGCTCACGTAGTTCCTCAGGACGGCGTATTCGTGAACGCAGGAGACTTGATAGCAAAGACGCCCAGGCAGGTTTCTAAGACCAAGGATATTACAGGAGGATTGCCCAGGGTTGCAGAACTTTTTGAGGCTCGCAGGCCAAAAGATCCCGCCATGATCAGCGAAATAGACGGTATAGTAGAATTTGCAACATCCAAGAAGGGCCAGAGAAGGATTATTGTTAAATCCGCTTCCGGCATGAAGCGCGAATATATAATACCGCACGGAAAGCACTTGAATTCTTACAAGGGCGACAGGGTTAAGACCGGCGACCAGTTGGTAGACGGGCCCATAAACCCTCAGGATATTCTGAAAGTGAGCGGAGAAAAAAGGCTGCAGGAATATCTTGTCAATGAAGTTCAGGAAGTTTACAGGCTGCAGGGCGTAAGAATAAACGATAAACATATAGAGATAATAGTGAAGCAGATGTTGAGAAAGGTTAGAATAGAGGATCCGGGAGACACTGATTTTCTTTCAGGCATGCAGATTGATAAGCATATATTTCAGGAAGAAAACGAAAAAATAGTAAAACAAAAAGGCAAGCCTGCCAGCGCGACCCCCATACTTTTGGGTATCACAAAGGCATCTTTGAGCACAGAGAGTTTCATATCAGCTGCAAGCTTTCAGGAAACAACGCGTGTTTTAGCAGACGCAGCCGCTAGCGGGAAGATAGACGAGCTTAGAGGCTTGAAAGAGAATGTCATAATGGGCCATTTGATTCCCGCGGGGACCGGATTTAAAGACCACGCGAACATAGAGATGGTAAAACAAGTATCGGAATCAAATAAAGAAAAAGAGGTATCCTCCGAAGGAGTTCAACCGGAACAAAGTCAAGCGGCTCCGGTCAGGAAGAAAAGAAATAAAAAAGAAAAAACAGAAAAGGATTAAAATAAAATGCCAACTATAAGCCAGTTAATAAGATTTGGCAGGACAGAGAAAAAGAAAAAGACAAAGTCGCCGGCATTAAGAGGCTGTCCGCAAAAAAGAGGGGTATGCTTGCAGGTAAAGACGCAAACTCCAAAGAAACCTAACTCTGCGTTAAGAAAAGTCGCAAGGGTAAGGTTAACAAATGGCATGGAAGTTACGTCCTATATACCGGGAGAAGGCCATAATCTGCAGGAACATTCAATTGTCCTAGTCAGAGGAGGC
Source organism: Candidatus Omnitrophota bacterium (assembly GCA_020057645.1). GTDB lineage: Bacteria > Omnitrophota > Gorgyraeia > Gorgyraeales > Gorgyraeaceae > UBA10183. The sequence goes on along the minus strand of JAGVFL010000079.1, from coordinate 351 downwards.
AGGGTAAAAGATCTTCCCGGCGTCAGGTATCATATTGTAAGAGGCACCCTTGATACCGCAGGTGTTCAGAATAGAAAGCAGAGTCGTTCTAAATACGGCGCAAAAAGACCAAAATAAAATGAGGACATCACCCTGCACCAATTTGCTGGGTAGATGCATTATTCAAATTAGTGCAGGGTGATAAGTCCGAATTTTACCCAGCACTAATTTTTCCAATATAGCGCTGGATAAGTAGAATTTTGTAGATTTAAAGAAGTAATGATAAACTATAACTCGGCATATAAAAATTAGTGCTGGGTTTAATTCGCACAGCAATTTACGTTCACTTAGTTCCGTAAATTGCGTGCTCAT
>JAGVFL010000104.1 GCA_020057645.1 Candidatus Omnitrophota bacterium | reverse complement strand
TGTTACTGTTAATATTCTACTAAATGATCGCTAAAGACCTATCCCCAAGAAATAAAAACCCAGAGAATATTGAACACAGGAAATACATCAGGCTTAATGTTATATTTCCCGTAGAATTTCAATTTATAGACCCTGAAACATCCGGCTCCATAAGCGAAATAAAACAGGGTTTTACAAGGGACGTGGGCAAGGGTGGTATCTGCTTGGAGGTCAATAATCTGGAGGAAGGCCTTGAGCAGGTTTTAAGAGAAGGCAAGGCTAAATTAGACCTCAGACTGCACGTGCCTTTAGCGAGGCCTGAAACCAAGGCGATAGCGAAGATTGCCTGGCATGAGAAAATAGAGTCAGGATACCCCAATAAATATTTAATAGGCCTTTCATTTCTGCAGATAGACCCGAAGGACAGCAAGAGGATCTATTTTCACGCCAGAAAAGTGATTTTAACCCCGGCAATTATAGCAGTTTTCTTTTTCTTTCTTGTATCAGGGCTGGCTTATTTTTATTCCACCGGTTTTAAAGCAAGGGTTGAGAACATAAAATTGGTAGAGGAATTAAGCCGGCTTTCCACTAAGAAGGCAGACCTTGAGAAGAAAATCATGGAATTTGACAAGGAACACGGGGAAATAGGAGATAAAATTGCCTTAAACGAAGGCAAAATTGAGAAATACAAGGCCAGGATTAAAGACCTGGAAAAGTTTGCCACTGACAGCAACACAAAAGACAAGCTCATAGCGTATTTAAAAGAGGATAAAGAAAAGACAAAGATGGTCATGAAGCACGCGCTTTATCAAAGAGCCATGTTTGATAGAAAAGTCGGAACTCTCAGCAAAGAGAATATATATTTAAAAAACAGGGTTTCTAAACTTACAAACCGAAAGGTTTCCACAGAGGATAGTTTAAAAGATCTCCTGTCCTCTTTTAGTCCGATCGAAGAAAAAAATATAGCCAGCATGTATCAATGGATAAAGAACCATCAATCGAGGCGCACAGGCCTGGTAATGAGTTACGAAGGCGATAAAAACTTAGAAGAATGGGGTTTTACTTATGATCAGTCTCTCGCCTGCCAGTGTTTTACTTTAATGGGAGAGCAGGATAATGCGAAGGCGATACTAGATTTTTATAAAGACAAGGCTGAGAGGCCGGAAGGCGCTTTTGCAAATGCTTATGATTCTAATACGGGAAAGACAGTGGAGTATATCGTTCATAGCGGGCCTAACATATGGCTTGGGATAGCAGTGGCGCAGTACACCAGAAAATTCAAAGATGAGGAATATCTTTCAGTAGCAGAAGACATTGCCAGATGGCTTATCGCGCTTCAGAAGCAGGATAAGGAATTCGGCATAAGAGGCGGTCCCAAGTTTGGATGGTTCAGCACAGAACATAACCTTGACGCTTATGCTTTATTCGGTATGCTTTACAAACTTACGGAAGATGATAGATACCTAGAGGCGCAAAATAGGACTCTAGAATGGCTTAAGAAAAATTCTTTCAACAGGTTGGAATCCAGAATGAACAGAGGCAAAGGCGATGCTACTATTGCTACGGATACATTTGCCTGGGCTATCGCTAGCCTTGGGCCCGGGCTTTTAAAAGAATCAGGTATGGATCCGGATCAGATCATGGATTTCGCGGAGACAAACTGCCTGGTCACCGTAGATTACATAAGGCAGGACGGAGAAAATGTCAAGGTCACAGGATTTGATTTTGGGAAATACGAACACATGGCAAGGGGCGGAGTTGTGTCTACTGAATGGACAGGCCAGATGATAATATCCTTCAGGATAATGGCTGATTATTACAAACAGAATAGCGAATTTGATAAAGCTGATTATTATAATAAAAAAGCCGATTATTATTTCTCTGAGATAGAAAAAATGGTCATAGTAAGCCCTTCAAGGATAGGGCAGGGCCAAGGCTGTCTTCCTTATGCAAACCAAGAGGACGTGGATACAGGCCACGGATGGAGGGTTGCCCGTGGGACAAGGACAGGCTCAACAGCAGGCACAGCCTATACCATATTCGCAAAGTATAATTATAACCCGCTAGTCTTAAACTGATAGCATGAGACGCAGAATAAGATATGCAGTATCCCTAGCAGCGTTAGGCGTTACATTCCTGGTTATAAATTTCTCCAAACAGATAAATTTAACACATCAATCTTACGATAAGCCCCGGCATCAATATGCAGTCAGGCATGTAGTAGACGGCGATACTGTAGAGCTTTCAAATGGGGATAGGGTAAGGTATATAGGCATAGATACGCCTGAGATACGGGAAAGAAAAGGTTCAGAATGGATTTATAAACCGATGCCTTACGCAGAAGAGGCAAAAGAGTTCAATAAAATACTCGTAGAAGGCAAATCTGTCAGGCTGGAATATGACGTTCAAAAAAAGGATAACTATAACAGGGATTTAGCATATGTATATATAGATGATAAAATGGTAAACATGGAAATGGTTAAACAAGGTTTTGCCATGATATACACGTATCCGCCTAATGTTCGATATACTCAAAGATTTATAGAAGCGCAGAAAGATGCCAGGGATAATAAAAGAGGCCTGTGGCTAGGCTTGGAGGAAAATAAAATTTCCACGTCTCAGGCAAAAAACAACATAGGCATGGTAAGGGTGATAGAATCCGAGGTTGTTGATACGCACTTGACGGAAAAGCTATTGATATTAAAGTTTAAAGATAATTTTAAAGTGGTGATATATAGAAATAATATATCGCCCGGGTTGAAAGATATGGCGCGTTCGCCGAATAAATATTTTAAAAGTAAAACAGTAAAGGTTTATGGTGTAATAAAAAAGTATAAAGGGCATCCTGAGATAACGCTTCACGATATGTCGCAATTAGAGATTCTTAAATAACCATAGAAAATTTATGACAAGCCAGAAGAGCATCAGAAATATAGCTATTATTGCGCACGTTGACCATGGGAAAACCACGCTTGTGGATAGTCTATTGCGCCAGACTAATGCGGACCGCAATATCGAGGAAATGGGAGAGTGCATAATGGATTCCATGGATTTGGAGCGCGAGCGCGGCATTACCATTAAAGCAAAGAACGCGAGCGTTATTTATAAAAATACAAAGATTAACATAGTTGATACGCCGGGCCACGCTGATTTTGGAGGGGAGGTTGAACGGACGCTGAGGATGGTGGACGGAGTTTTACTGCTCGTGGATGCCAAGGACGGGCCTATGCCGCAGACGCGTTTTGTTCTGAGAAAAGCCTTGGAGCTCGGTCATAAGGCGATAGTTGTGATTAATAAAATAGACATGGCTGATGCCAGGGTAGACTACGCAATAAATCGCACGTTTGATCTTTTTTGCGAGCTTGACGCAACAGAGGAACAGCTGAATTTTCCAATTATTTACGCTTCTGCATTAAAAGGTTTTGCAACATTGGACCTAAGCAAATCTTCGGATAATATATTCCCTCTTTTGGACACTATTCTAGAAACAATACCCAAACCTGTGGTAAATCCTGATGCGCCTCTTCAAATTTTAGTATTGTCGCTTCTTTCGGATTTTTATAAAGGCAAGATGGGTATAGGAAAAATTACAGCAGGCTCTATCGCAAAGGGCATGAATGTTATTCTTGCGCGGAGGGATAAGAGCCAAAAGCTTTCCAAGGTTACAGCTATTTTAAGTTACGAAGGCCTTAAGCAGATAGAACGCGAGAGCGCTGAATCAGGAGAAATAGTGGCTGTGGCAGGCTTTGAGGAAATAGGCATAGGAGACACTATAACTGATGCTAATAACCCGTCGCCGCTTAATCCTCCTGAAATAGAAAAACCGACTGTCCGGATGATGTTCGGCGTAAATAAAAGCCCTTTTGCAGGAAAGGATGGTAAATATGTTACTTCCCGCGCGCTTCGCGAAAGGCTTTTTAAAGAGCTTGAGACAAACGTATCTTTGCGCATAGAGGAAACAGATAGCCCGGATACATTTCTTGTGTCCG
>JAGVFL010000115.1 GCA_020057645.1 Candidatus Omnitrophota bacterium | reverse complement strand
TTCGCGTAGATTTGGGACGGGGCTCACTCCGTTCGCTTCGCTACTCCAGAATCTTTTGGAGTAGCGGAGCGACCTGTCCTGAGCGAAGTCCCGAGCTTGTCGAGAGACTAAGTCGAAGGAAGCTCCGCGCAAAAAAGGAAATTCCTATACTATGAACTTATTCAGTAATGAATTTAATAAAGAAATATCCGGCAGGAATTCGTTTAGCTATTTAAATAGAGCATTTAATGAATGCGGCTCAAAGGATATAGTGGATATGGTAATGTGCGCTGATATAAAGACTAATCTGTTAGATGATTTGCTTGTAAAAATGGATATTGCGTGCATGGCGAATTCATTGGAAGGCCGCTCGCCGTTTTTAGACCATAAGATGATGGAATTCTGCGCCGCTATGCCAAGCAATATGAAGATAAAGGGCAGGGAACTAATTAGGAGGTTATTCCTTTATGGGAAACGTTAAAAGGATTTTAGAGATAAACTGCCCAAAGTAAAAAGACTTGACAAGACTTGTCTTGTCAAGTATACTTATTTTATGGAGGTGATTATTATGTCTACTGTACAATACTCTACCAAACTTACGCCAGAGCAGATAAAAGAGTTAAGGGAGATATCAGAAAGAACTCATATCCCCCAAGCTGTTTTGGTTAGAGAGGCTGTAGATGTTCTTATTGAGGAGTTGAGTGGCAAGGATGTCTCTAAAGATTTCCTGGGACTTGTTAAGAAGAGGGTGAGAGAGGAAAAAAGTCTTCTTAAAAGTAACAGCCCAGTTCTAGAAGTACCTGTTAGCTTGCGTTAAGGCGTTTTGAATGATCGCGTTCATTTAAGCGCATTTTTTTATTGACATTTACCGAGCAATAGTATAGTATGTCGGTATGAAAACAAACGTAGCGGATGGCGCAATGCAGCGGCTTGTACGCGAACGAAAGCTCCTGGTAAAGAAGCTGTCGGGGTATAAGTATTTATTGCGCGGCACTATCGTAAATCACGGGAATATATGCGGCACGCCCGGATGCAGGTGTAAACGAAAAGATAATCCCATTCTCCACGGGCCGTATAACTACTTATCACACCGCTCAAGAAAGAGTATCAACATGATCTTTTTAAATAAGCTAAAATTCCTCTATGCCAGTAAAGGCATAAAGGAATATGCCAAGTTAATAGATACTGTTTACCGGATAAGCGAGATAAACTTTAAGATACTGCGTTATCACTATACAGAATTAAAGGACGGCGCCATTTGAAGAGGGAATGTCTGGACTGCGCGCAATATAAAAAGCGAATCGAATATCTTGAAAGCGAGCTTGCCTATGTAAAGTTCGAACTGGAGGATTTACGCTCAAAACGATATAAGCCCAATAAGAAACCTCCTTGTAACACTCTCACCCCTCCTTCTTCTCATCCAAAGAAAAGAGGCGGTTTATTTGGCCACATCGGCTGGTTCCGCAAGAAACCCAGAAAAATAGACAGAATAGAAGAAGTCCGGTTAAATGAATGCCCTGAATGCGGCTCTAAAGACTTAACCGAATGTAAAAAGACGCATGAGCATATCCAGGAAGACATTGTCCTGCCAAAAGTAGAGACAACCTTATACCGTAAACATCGTTACTACTGTAAGTCGTGTAAAAGAGTGATCTCTCCAAAAGGAACCGATGAGATTCCCGGAAGCTGCATAGGGCCAAGAGCAAAGGCGTTCGCCGCGTTCTTAAGGTTTGCCATAAAGATATCAGAAAACGACGTAACATCTCTCTTTGAAAAAGCATTTAACTTAAAAATATCCTCATCCTCAATATCAGGCTTTATGGATCAGCTTAAGAGAGAAGCCCAGCCTATCTATCATAATCTTCTGTCTTCACTTAAAGAAAGCTCATTCATTCACGCCGATGAGACCGGATGGCCTTTAGACGGTAAAAACCACTGGCTCTGGAAATTCTCCAACAAGAAGATATGTATAAGCCATATAGATAAATCCAGAGGCCAGAATGTCCTGGAGAAGATGATAGGCACTGAGTATAAAGGTGTTTTAATATCAGACTTCCTGTCAGCCTATAATAAGATTGCAGCGAAAGCCAAACAACGCTGCCTTGTGCATATCTTAAGGGACTTGGAAAAAGTCATGGAATACTGGCATGACGATTTAGAGGTTATGAGATACTGCGAGAGGCTAAAGAAGATATTTGAGAAAGCTATCGCTCTCTATAACGAATATAAGAACAAGCGGTGGGACAAGGTGTATTGTTCTCGAAGAGAATCTATCGCTAATGCCTTAAAAGACTTTGACTTCCCTAATCCTAATAAGAGAATACTTAAACGTTTCGCCAAGCGCCTTAAAAGGCACAAGAATGAAATCCTTACCTTCTTATATGAAAAGAATATCGATTACCACAATAACCATGCTGAACAGCAGATACGACCGGATGTCATATTTAGAAAGATAACCTTTGGCAATCGCTCATATGCCGGCGCCCAAAACCATAGCATTATTATGAGTATTCTTCAAACCGCAAAATTAAATAGCATAGATCCAATAGGCGCCGTAGAAAAGATACTGCTAAGATCGCCAGAGAACCCGCTCGCCAAGGCGCTCTCGCCCTAAAAACAATATGCCTATCACTGTATTATCTGTGGTGAAATAATCAAAGAAAAAGATTGTTCTAACACTGAGCTGTTACAATAATTGTCCGTTATTTTAATATGAAAGGCTACAACTAACGTTTAGTTGTCTTTAGGGATTTTTATAAATGAGACCTTATAGCCAAACGTTTCAAGTCTACGCTTTGCGTTTCTCAAATTTACTTTACTAAAGAACGGCATGTCTAATGCATTTGGGGAGTTGCTAATAATTGCATAAATGATTTCATAATCTGATGGATTTGGTTTAGTCAGAGGCACTAGTTCTTTATATCCATCAGGAAGTTTTTCTCTTACTTTAACTCTAAAATCTCTATCTGATAAAAACAGTTCACCCGATACAAGCCCCTGAGCAAATAAATGACTTAAAACAGAAGAAGCTCCATAATGTTTAACATGTATTATTTTTTTATCAGATTTTAATAAATCACAGAATTCAATTTTACTATGAGCTCCACCATGGTCAATTGTTTTTGTGTCCATATTGCAAATACTTAATTCCTCGGCTGCTCTTTCATTATATTTATCTT